>JAASSQ010000197.1 GCA_021767845.1 Roseovarius sp.
AAGCCATGCGGCTTGTCGAGATCCGAGGCGACCTTGGCCAGAAACTTGTTGTGTGACAAGCCGATAGACCCGGTCACGCCAAGCTCGTCGCGCATCCGTTTGACCAGCCGGGCCAGCATCACGGCGGGGGGTGCGCCGTGCAGGCGGGCGGTGCCGGAAAGATCCATGAACGCCTCGTCAAGCGACAGCGGCTCGACCGCCGGGGTCAGGTCCTCCATCATCGCGCGGATCTGGCGCGAGACCTGCGCGTAAAGCTCCATCCGGGGTTTCAGAACCACCGCGTCGGGGCAAAGATCCAGCGCCTTGAACATCGGCATGGCCGAGCGCACGCCCCGGATTCTTGCGATATAACAAGCGGTTGAGACCACTCCGCGCCGCCCGCCGCCGATGATCACCGGCTTGTGCGCCAGCTCGGGATTGTCGCGTTTCTCGACCGAGGCATAGAAGGCATCGCAATCCATATGCGCGATCGTCAGGTCGAACAGCTCGTCATGTGCCACCACCCGCGGGCTGCGGCAGGCGGGGCAGCGCGGGCCGGCATCGAACCGGGTCAGGCAATCGCGGCAGAGGGCGGGCATGGGCCTCAGGCTTTCGTACGAAACATGAAAAACCTACGCCGCTTTGGTACGAAAATCACCCGGCCGGACAAGAGATTCGTACAAAACCCGCGCCGCGGGCTTCTTCTTGGGCGAAATACCCCGGGGGAGTCGCCGCCCCGCGGCGACGGGGGCAGCGCCCCCCCGGCCCCGGTTCAGCCGGGCAGATCGGCAAGGATGGCGCGCGCCGCCGACAGCGGATCGGCGGCGGACCAGACGGGGCGGCCCACCACGATGTGATCGGCGCCGTCGGCGATGGCCTGCCCGGGGGTGGCCACCCGTTTCTGATCGCCCATCGCGGCACCGGCGGGGCGGACGCCGGGGGTGACGATCAGCTTGCCCTCGGCCTCGGGAAGGGCGCGGATCATCGCCGCCTCCTGCGGCGAGGCGATGACGCCATGCGCGCCCGCCTCGAAGGCGCGGGCGGCGCGTTCGGCCACCAGATCGGCCACGTCGCCGGGGCGGATCAGACCGGCATCGAGATCGGCGCGGTCGAGCGAGGTCAGGATCGTCACGGCAAGGATCCTCGTGTCGTGGCCCGACGCGCCCTCGCGGGCGGCGCGCACCACGTGCGGGTCGCCATGCACGGTCAGGAAATCCAGGTCGAACTGCACCAGCCCGCGCACCGCCGCCTCGACCGTGGCGCCGATGTCAAAGAGCTTCATGTCCAGGAAGATGCGCTTGCCGTGTTCCTGCTTGAGCTCGTTGGCCAGCGCCAGCCCGCCGCCCGTCAGCATCCCCAGCCCGATCTTGTAGAAGGACACCGCCTCGCCCAGCTTGCCGGTGAGGTTGAGCGCGTCGATCGCGTTGGGAAGATCGAGGGCGACGATCAGGCGGTCATCGGACATGGAAACGGGCCTTTTTACGCAGTGGAGCGATGGAAACGGTTGCGCCCTTGTCGCGATGCCACCGGGCGGCGTCAAGCGCTTCTGCGCGCGCCGCACGCCGTGGGCCTTTTGCGCGGGCCGGCATCTTGAACATCACGGGCGCGTTACCCATTTCACCTTCTGAGGTTCCCGAACGACGTATGCCTGCAACAGGGTGCGCCACCGGGGTAACGCTTGTACAAAGGAGACAGACCATGGACTTGAACAAGTTCACGGAGCGGTCGCGCGGTTTCATCCAGGCGGCGCAGACGATCGCGATGCGGGAAAGCCATCAGAAACTGGCGCCCGAACACCTACTCAAGGCATTGATGGACGACAGCGAGGGGCTGGCCTCGAACCTGATCAAGCGGGCGGGCGGCAAGCCCGAGCGCGTGGTGCAGGCGCTGGACCTGGCGCTGGGCAAGATCCCGCAGGTGACGGGCGATGCCGGGCAGACCTACATGGACCAGCAGACCGGCAAGGTTCTGGCCGAGGCCGAGAAACTGGCCGGCAAGGCCGGGGACAGTTTCGTGCCGGTGGAGCGGATGCTGACCGCGCTGGCGATCGTGAAATCGCCCGCCAAAGATGCGCTGGAACAGGGCGGGATCAGCGCCCAGACTCTCAACGAGGCGATCAACGACCTGCGCAAGGGCCGCACGGCGGATTCCGCCAGTGCCGAGGATACCTATGAGGCGCTGGAGAAATACGCCCACGACCTGACCAAGGCCGCCGAGGAAGGCAAGATCGACCCGATCATCGGCCGCGACGACGAGATCCGCCGCGCCATGCAGGTGCTGAGCCGCCGGACCAAGAACAACCCCGTCCTGATCGGTGAGCCGGGCGTCGGCAAGACCGCCATCGCCGAGGGCCTGGCCCTGCGGATCGTCAATGGCGACGTGCCCGAAAGCCTGCAGAACAAGCGGCTTCTGGCGCTGGACATGGGGGCGCTGATCGCCGGGGCGAAATATCGCGGCGAGTTCGAGGAGCGCCTGAAAGGCGTGTTGAACGAGGTCACCGCCGCCGCCGGGGAAATCATCCTGTTCATCGACGAGATGCACACGCTCATCGGTGCGGGCAAGACCGATGGCGCGATGGATGCCGCCAACCTCATCAAGCCGGCGCTGGCGCGCGGCGAGTTGCACTGCATCGGGGCGACCACGCTGGACGAATACCGCAAGCACGTGGAAAAGGACGCGGCTTTGGCCCGCCGGTTCCAGCCGCTTGTCGTGCAGGAACCCACGGTCGAGGACACGGTGTCGATCCTGCGGGGCATCAAGGAGAAATACGAGCTGCACCACGGTGTGCGGATCTCGGACGCGGCGCTGGTGGCGGCGGCGCAATTGTCGCATCGCTACATCACCGACCGCTTCCTGCCCGACAAGGCGATCGACCTCGTGGACGAGGCGGCCAGCCGGTTGCGCATGGAGGTCGATTCCAAGCCCGAGGAACTGGACGCGCTGGACCGCGAGATCCTGCAGAAGCAGATCGAGGCCGAGGCCCTGAAGAAAGAGGATGACGCGGCCTCGAAAGACCGGTTGGAGACCCTGGAGAAAGAGCTTTCGGACCTGCAGGAGAAATCCGCCGAGATGACCGCGCAATGGCAGGCCGAGCGCGACAAGCTGGCCAGCGCCCGCGATCTGAAGGAGCAGCTGGACCGCGCGCGAATCGAGCTGGACCATGCTAAGCGCGAGGGCAACCTGGCCCGCGCCGGGGAGCTGTCCTACGGCGTGATCCCGCAGCTTGAAAAGCAGCTGGCCGAGGCCGAGCAGGCCGAGGAAGAGGGCGATGTCATGGTCGAGGAGGCCGTGCGCCCCGAGCAGATCGCCAGCGTGGTCGAACGCTGGACCGGCATTCCCACGGCCAAGATGCTGGAAGGCGAGCGCGAGAAACTGCTGTCGATGGAGGACAACCTGCATCGCCGCGTGATCGGGCAGGACCAGGCCGTCAAGGCCGTGGCCAATGCGGTGCGCCGGGCGCGCGCCGGCCTGAACGACGAGAACCGGCCGCTTGGCTCGTTCCTGTTCCTCGGGCCGACGGGCGTGGGCAAGACGGAGCTGACCAAGGCGGTGGCCGAGTTCCTGTTCGACGACGATCAGGCGATGGTGCGGATCGACATGAGCGAGTTCATGGAGAAGCATTCGGTCGCCCGGCTGATCGGTGCCCCGCCGGGTTACGTGGGCTATGACGAGGGCGGCGTGTTGACCGAGGCGGTGCGGCGGCGCCCCTACCAGGTGGTGCTGTTCGACGAGGTCGAGAAGGCGCACCCGGAGGTCTTCAACGTGCTGTTGCAGGTGCTGGATGACGGGGTGCTGACCGACGGTCAGGGCCGAACGGTGGATTTCAAGCAGACGCTGATCGTGCTGACCTCGAACCTCGGCAGCCAGGCGCTGAGCCAGATGCCCGAGGGCGCGGATGCCGCCGACGCCAAGCGCGACGTGATGGACGCGGTGCGGGCGCATTTCCGCCCCGAGTTCCTGAACCGTCTGGATGAGATCGTGATCTTCGACCGCCTGACGCGCGACCAGATGGACGGCATCGTGGATATCCAGATGCGCCGCCTGCAGAAGCGCCTGGCCAGCCGCAAGATCACGCTGGAACTGGACGATGCCGCGCATACCTGGCTGGCCGACCAGGGCTATGACCCGGTCTATGGCGCGCGCCCGCTGAAGCGGGTGATCCAGAAGGCGCTGCAGGACCCGCTGGCCGAGGCGCTGCTGGCCGGCGAGATCAAGGACGGCGCCACCGTCCCGGTCAGCGCCGGGGCCGAGGGCCTGATCATCGGGGATCGTGTCGGGTCGAGCGACCGGCAACCGCCCGAGGATGTGGTGGTTCACTAAGCGGCCCGCGACCGTCGAGACAGCCCCCGGGGTTTGCCCCCGGGGGCTGTTGCGTTTCCGGCTTGCGGACAATGAAAGATTGATTTCCGCGCCGATCCGGGGAAAATGATCGCAAATCCCTAGGCCGAGCAGCCATGCCAGACCAGAGCACGAGTGAAAGGACGGTTCACGCCCCCGAGCAGGCGGCGGTGATCGACCGTTTCCTGCGGCCGCAGGCCAGCGACGCCCCGCTGATCCGGCTGGGGGATTTCGGAGATGGCGGGTATCTGGTGCCCGACGATCTTCGCGGGATTGCGGCGTGCTATTCCCCGGGCGTGTCAGAACAGGCGACGTTCGAGATGGATCTTGCCAAGCGCGGCATCCGGTCCTTCATGGCCGATGCGTCGGTCAGCCGCCCGCCGCTGGATGTGCCGGGCGCGGAGTTCGTGCCGAAATTCCTTGGCGCGGAGGATGCGGGCGACACCATGACCCTCCGGCGGTGGGTCGAGGGGACCGACCCGGCGCCGGGCGAGGACCTGCTGTTGCAGATGGATATAGAGGGGGCGGAATACGCCACCCTGGCGGCGGCGCCGCGCGCATTGTTGCGGCGGTTTCGGATGATCGTGATCGAATGGCACCATTTGCCCTCGGTGCTGACCAAGCCGCGGTTCCAGCAACAAGCCTTGGCCGCGATCGAGAAACTGAAGGACGATTTCGTCACCGTCCATCTGCATGCCAACAACGTCTCGGGCAGCGTCGAGATCGAGGGCGAGCGGGTTCCGCGCGTGGTGGAAGCCACGCTGTTGCGTCGTGACCGGATCGCCGAGATGCGCCCCGTGGCGCCCGCAGAGCTGCCGCATCCCCTGGATCGCCGGCACAACCCGCGCCGCCCGTGGCTGCCCCTGCCGGGGCGGTGGCTGGGCGCGGCCGGATGACTTTGGGAAAGGAAGGTCTGGTATGGCGAAAGATGTTCTGGAACGGCCCGAACTGACATTCCCCGAAGACGTGGGCGAATGGGTTCGCGAGCAGTATGCCGCGGCCAAGGTGATCCTGGAATACGGCAGCGGCGGATCGACGGTCATGGCGTCGGAAATGCCCGGCAAGACGATCCTGTCGGTCGAAAGCGACAAGCGCTGGATGCGCAGCCTGCGCGCCTACCTGGACCAGTCAAGCCCCCTATCCGAGGTCCACCTGCACCACGCCAATATCGGCAAGACCGGGAAATGGGGGCGCCCCGTCGATGCAACAGGGTTCCGGCGCTACCATCGTTATGCGCTGGACATCTGGGACGAGCCGGGATTCCGGGCGCCGAACCTCGTGCTGATCGACGGCCGTTTCCGCGAGGC
>JAASSQ010000198.1 GCA_021767845.1 Roseovarius sp.
CAGGACATCGGCCTGCGTCGTGACATCCAGCGCCGTGGTCGGCTCGTCCGCGATCAGCAGGCCGGGGCGCAGCGCGATGGCCATGGCGATTCCGACCCGCTGCCGCTGCCCGCCGCTCAATTCATGGGGATAGCGCGACATCGGCACGCGCTCGGGCGGCAATTCGACCCGCGCCAGGGCGTCGGCCGCCCGCCGCATCGCTTCGGCCCGGCTCACGCGCTCGTGGATCAGGATAGTCTCGGCCACCTGCGCCCCGATGCTTTGCAACGGGTTGAGCGCCGTCATCGGCTCCTGGAACACCATGCCCACATCCTTGCCGCGCAGCGCGCACAGCTCGCGTTCCGTCATGTCCAGAACCGACCGTCCCCGCAGTTCCACCCGGCCCCGCGCCCGCGCGCCCTCGGGCAGAAGCTGCATCACCGAAAGCGCCGTCATCGACTTGCCCGACCCGCTTTCCCCGATTACGCCCACGATCTCGCCCGGCGCCACCGACAGCGACACGTCGCGCAATACCTGCGTGTTCCCGATGCGCAGGCCCAGCCCCTCGATCCGCAACAGGCTCATCGCGCGGCCCTCCGCAATCGCGGGTCCAGCCAGTCGCGCAGCCCGTCGCCCAGCAGGTTCAGTCCCAGCACCGTCAGCAGGATCGCAAGGCCGGGAAACAGCGCCATGTGCGGCGCGATGGCCATCATCGTCTGGCTGTCGGCCAGCATCCGGCCCCAGCTGGGCAGCGGCGGCTGCGCCCCCAGCCCGACATAGCTCAACCCCGCCTCCGCCAGGATTCCAAGCGAGAACTGGATCGTGCCCTGCACGATCAGCAGGTTGGCAAGGTTGGGCAGGATATGCTCGGCGCTGATCCGCGCGCGCCCCTTGCCCGCCACCCGCGCCGCCAGGATGAAATCGCGTGTCCACAGGCTCAGCGCCGCGCCGCGCGTCAGGCGCGCGAAGACGGGGATGTTGAAGATCCCGATGGCGATGATCGCGTTGACAGCCCCCGCCCCGAACACGGCGGTGATCAGGATGGCGATCAGCAGGCTGGGAAAGGCGAAGATCAAATCGTTGCCCCGCATGATGATCTCGTCCAGCCACCCGCCGCGCCGCGCCGCCGCCGCCAGGCCAAGCGGCACGCCGACCCCCATGCCGATCCCCACCGCCACCAGCGCCACCGCGATCGAGGTGCGCGCGCCGACCATCACCATGCTCAGGATGTCGCGGCCGAAATGATCGGTGCCCAGGGGGTGCGCGGCGCTCGGCCCCTGCATCCGCTCGGCGATGCGCAACGCCTCGATGTCCTGCGGCACCCAGACAAGCGACAGGACCGCCGCACCCGTGAAGAGCAGCGTCAGAAAAAGCCCCAGGATCAGCCCCGCGCGCCTCATCGCCGCCCCCTCAATCGCGGGTCGATCCAGGCATAGGCCAGGTCCACCGCGAAATTCACCACGATCACCGCGAAGACCAGCAGCATGACCACCGATTCCACCACGATCAGGTCGCGCGCGCTGATCGCCTGGAACACCAGCCGCCCCAGCCCCGGCAGGAAAAAGACGTTCTCGATGATGATCGCACCGGCCAAAAGGAACGAGAATTGCAGCCCGATGATCGTCAGCACCGGGATCATCGCGTTGCGCAGCGCGTGCCGCCGCAAGGCTTGCGCGCGGGTCAGCCCCTTGGCCCGCGCGGTGCGGATGTAATCCGAGGACAGGGTATCAAGCAGCGCCGACCGCATCACCCGCGCCAGGATCGAGGCTTGCGGCAACGCCAGCGCCACGGCCGGCAGCGTCAGGCTTTTCAGCCCCGGCCAGAGCCCCGCCTCCCAGCCGGGAAAGCCCCCCGCGCCGAACCAGCGCAGGTTGATGGCGAAGACCAGCACCATCAGCATCGCGAACCAGAAATTCGGGATCGCCACGCCAAGCTGCGTCAGCCCCATGACCCCCACATCCACCGCCGATCCGCGCCGCCGCGCCGCCCAGATGCCGGCCGGCAGGGCGATGCCCGTGCTCAGCGCCAGGGCAAACAGCGCCAGCGGCAGGCTGACCTGCAAACGGTCCGCGATCATCTCGGCCACCGGCGTGCGGTAGGTGTAGGAGATCCCGAAATCCCCCACCAGCATTCCGCCGGCCCAGTCCAGGTAGCGCGCCGTGGCCGACTGGTTCAGCCCCAGCTCCGCCCGCAGCGCCGCCAGCGTGTCGGGCTGGGCATTGACCCCCAGCATGTAGGCTGCCGGATCGCCCGGCACGATCTCGAGCACCAGGAAGATCACGAGACTCGCCACCAGAAGGGACAAGACCAGCGACACGGCCCGGCGCGCGGCATAGCGCAGCATCATCGCCCCCTTTCCTCCGGCCCGGACCCGGTCCGCCCGCGCGGGGGCGGGGCACCGCGCCTCACTCCTCCCAATAGACCCCGGTCAGGTCGGTGGCCTGTGTCGGCGCATTCACCCACAGCCCGCGCAGCCGGGCATTGGCCACGGTGGGGATGGCCAGCTGGAACAGGTAGCCGTTCACGTAATCCTCGGCGATGCGCGTCTGCATCCGCTCCAGCAGGCGCGCGCGTTTCTTGGGATTGGTCTGTTCGGCCAAGGCGGCGTGCAGGGTCTGGAACTCGGCGCTGTCATACTGGAAATAATAATCCGGGCGGGCATAGATGCCGATGTCGAAGGGCTCGGTATGGCTGACGATGGTCAGCCCGTAATCCTTGCCGCGAAACACCTCTTCCAACCATTGCGCCCATTCCAGGTTGGTGATCTCAGTCTCGATGCCGACGCTGCGCAGTTGCGCCGCGATGATCTCGCCGCCGCGCCGCGCATAGGAGGGCGGCGGCAGCTTCAGCGCGACGGTGAACCCGTCCCCATATCCCGCCTCGTCCAGAAGCTGCCGCGACAGCTCGGGGTCATAGGACGACAGATGAGTCAGATCGACGTAGTCGGGATGATGCGGCGCGAAATGCGTGCCGATCGGCGTGCCCAGCCCGAACATCGCCCCCTCGATCACGGCGCGGCGGTCGATCGCATGGGCGATGGCACGCCGTACCATCTTGTCGTTCAGGGGCGGGCGGGCGTTGTTCATGCTCAGGATCGTCTCACCCTCGGTCGTGCCGACCAGGACCTGGAACCGCGGATCGGCCTCGAACTGCGGCAGGTTCTCGGGCGCGGGAAAGCCCGGAAAGGCATCCACGTCCTCGGCCATGACGGCCGCGAAGGCCGCCGTCGGGTCCGAGATGAAGCGGAACGTCGCCCGGTCTAGCCACGCCGGGGTGCCCCAGTACTCGGGATTGCGCGTCAGCGTGATCCGGTCGCCCTGCACCCAGTCGTCGAACACGAAGGCCCCGGTGCCCACCGGCGCCTGCTTGATGTTGCCGATGCTTTCCGGCGCCACGATCACCGCATCGCCCCAGGCCATGTTGAACAGGAAATTCCCGTCCGGCCCGCGCAGCGTCACCCTGACTGTCAGATCGTCCAGCGCCTCGACCGTCTCGATGCCCTCGAACAGCGCCTTCTGCGCGTTCTGGCTCATGTCGTCGCGCGCCCGGTCCAGCGTGAACACCACGTCCGCGGCGTCCAGCGCCGTGCCGTCATGGAACGTGACGCCCGGTCGCAAGCGAAAGGTGTAAACCGTGCCGTCCCCGGAAATCTCCCAGCTTTCCGCCAGCCCCGGATGCACCGTCCCGTCCGGGCCGAACCGCGTCAGCCCCTCGAAAACATTGGCATAAAGCACCTGGTCGATGGCCCCGGCCGCGGCGCTTGTGGGGTCCAGGTGCGGCGGCTCCAGCTGCAGGCCCACGACCAGGTCGGACCCCGCCTGCGCGGCCCATCCCGCCACGCTCATCGCCCCCGCAAGCGCACATGCCGTCAGCCGCTTCATGGCCTGTCTCCTCTCATCGCGGCCCCACGCCGCCCGTTCGGGGCCGAGTGAACCCGGTTTCCGCCCCGCATTCAAGCCGCTGGCGCATCTTGGCGGTGGCCTTCACGACGCACAGTTGCTAATCACCGCCCCGAAACGAACGAGCCGGAGCCGGTATCCCAGATGAGCGCAACCGCGAAAAAGACCGCCCCCCTGCCCGACGACATCCGCGCGATGAAAGGCGGCACCCCCATCGTCAGCCTGACGGCCTACACGACGCCGATGGCACGGATGATGGACGGGGTGTGCGACTTCGCGCTGGTGGGCGACTCGGTGGGCATGGTGCTGCACGGCATGCCCTCCACCCTGGGCGTGACGATGGAGATGATGATCCTGCACGGGCAGGCGGTGGCGCGCGGGCTGAGCCGCACCATGCTGGTCATCGACATGCCCTTCGGCTCGTATGAGGAAAGCCCTGAACAGGCCTTCCGCAATGCCGCGCGGCTGATGCGCGAAACCGGCGCCGCGGCGGTCAAGCTCGAAGGCGGGCAGCACATGGCCGACACCATCGCCTTCCTCGTGGCGCGCGGCGTGCCGGTCATGGCCCATGTCGGGCTGACCCCGCAATCCATCAACACGCTCGGCGGCTACAAGGTGCAGGGCCGCGACGACCAGGCCGACGCACTCCTGGCCGACGCCCGCGCCGTGGCGCAGGCCGGCGCCTTCTCGGTGGTGCTGGAAAAGGTGCCGGCGGGCCTGGCCGACCGGATCACCGAGGCGATCGACATCCCCACCATCGGCATCGGCGCCTCGCCCGGCTGCGACGGCCAGATCCTCGTCGTGGATGACATGCTGGGCCTCTTCACCGCCTTCAAACCGAAATTCGTGAAACGCTACGCCACCCTCGGCGAAGAGGGCGAGGCCGCGATCCGCGCCTATGCCGAAGAGGTGCGCGCCCGAACCTTCCCGGCCGCCGAACACGTCTTTGCCGACAAGGCCCCCGGCACATGAGCGGACCCGCCCCGATCCTGCGCACCCTGCCCGAGCTGCGCGCCGCCACCGCGCCGTGGCAGCGCGCGGGCGAAACCATCGGCGTGGTGCCCACGATGGGCGCGCTGCATGACGGGCACCTGTCTTTGGTCGAGGCCGCGAAGAAGAGCTGCGACCGCGTGATCGTGACGATCTTCGTGAACCCCAGGCAGTTCAACAACGAAGACGACCTGAAAAACTACCCCCGCACCGAGGACGAGGACGCCCGCAAGCTGGCACGCTTCTCGGTCGATGCGCTCTACGTGCCCAATGCCGACCAGGTCTATCCCGAACGCTTCGCCACCACCGTCTCGGTGGCGGGCCTGACCGACGTGATGGAAGGCGCGCACCGCCCCGGCCATTTCGACGGCGTGGCGACCGTGGTGACCAAGCTCTTCCTGCAAAGCGCGGCGACGGATGCGTTCTTCGGCGAAAAGGATTTCCAGCAACTGCAGGTGGTGCGCCGCATGGCCGCCGATCTCGACATCCCCGTGACCGTGCACGGCTGCCCCACGATCCGGGAAATCGACGGGCTGGCCATGTCCTCTCGCAACCTTCTTCTGTCCGACCGCGCCCGCACCACCGCCCCGCGCCTGCACGAAGAGATGGAGGCGATCGCCGAGGGCCTCGCCCGCGGCACGCCCTTCGACACGCTTCAGCGCGCCGCGATCCAGCGGCTGGAAAATTCGGGCTTCACCAAGGTCGATTACCTGGAGATCCGCGCCAATGACG
>JAASSQ010000199.1 GCA_021767845.1 Roseovarius sp.
CCGTCATCGCGCCGCTCCTGCGGCAGGCCCGGCTGCAGAAGCGGCCCGCGCAGCTTCTGCAGTGGGAGGCCATCATCAACGACCCGATCGGTGCCCTGGCCGCCGTGCTGGCCTTCGAGATCGTGCTGGTCCTGAACGCCGCCGAAACGGCGGGCGATGCGATCTGGGACATCACGCGCGGGATCGTCGTGGCCTCGGTGCTGGGGGCCGCGGCGGGCGGGGGGATCGCGGAATCCTTCCGCCGCGCCTGGGTGCCGGAATTCATGAAGGTGCCGGTGCTCTTTGCCGTGCTGCTCGGCGTCTTTGCGCTGTCCGACAGCATCCTTCACGAAAGCGGGCTGCTGGCGGTGACGGTCATGGGCATCTGGCTCGCCAATGCCGATCTGCCCAGCTACACCGAGATGCGCCGCTTCAAGGAACACGCGACGATCCTGCTGGTATCGGGGGTGTTCATCCTGCTGGCCGCGAACATGGATTTCGACACGCTGGCGATGCTGGAATGGAAGGCGCTCGCCTTCGTGGCGGTGGTCGTGCTGCTGGTGCGCCCGCTCACGGTGTTCCTGTCGCTGGCCGGCACGCAATTGCCCTTCAAGGAACAGCTTCTGGTCGCCTTCACCGGGCCGCGCGGCGTGGTTCTGGTGGCGGTGGCGGGGCTTTTCGCCGAGCGCCTCGTCGCCTCCGGCATCGAGGACGCGGCGCTGCTGACACCGCTGGCTTTCGCGCTGGTTGCGGCGACGGTGGTGCTGCATGGCTTTTCGCTGCGCCCGATGGCACGGGCGCTCGGGCTGGCGGGGGCGGCGATCCCCGGGGTGATCTTCGTCGGCGGCTCGCGCTTTGCCGCCGCCTTCGCGCAGGCGCTGCACGACCTCGAGGTGCCGGTGCTGATCGCCGACGCCAACCGAGCCCGCCTGCGTCCCGCGCGCGAGGCCGGTTTGCCGGTGTTCTTCGGCGACATCCTGTCCGAGGCCGCCGAGCACGGGGTCGAGATCATGAGCTTCGGGCAGGTTCTGGCCGTCAGCGACAACGATGCCTACAACACGCTGGTCGCCACCGACCTCGGCCCCGAATTCGGGCGCGAGAGCGTCTTTCAGCTCAAGCGCGCCAAGCAGGAAAGCAGGCGCCACGCGCTGCCCGCCTCGCTTGGCGGCAAGGCCCTGGCCGGGGGCATGACCTATGACGAGGTCGCCGCGAAGATGAATGACGGCTGGACCGTGCGCGCCACTCGCCTGACCGAGGATTTCGACCTCGACGCATGGCGGGCCCGCAACCCCGAGGCCGTGCCGCTTGCCGAATATGACGACGGCAACGGGCTGCACATGATCGCGGCCGACGAAGAGCCGCGCAAAGACACCGGCATCCGCCTGCTGTCCTTCGGGCCCAAGACCGACTCCGACGCTGGCAACGGCGCCGATCCTTGATCCGGCCCGGGCCAGGTGGTATCCCTGCCGGGTTGGTCTGATATGAGTATTGCCGGTGCGGAGTCATGATTTCTCCGGGAAGACCGCGTTGATCGCGGGGGCGGGCTGTGATGTCGGCATCGCCTTGGCGCACGGGTTTCGCGGCGCCGGGGCGCGGGTCGTGCTGCTGGATCGGGACGCGGCGCGCATCTCGGACGCCGCCGCCCTGGCGGCCGACCGGATCGAGACCCTGGCGCTGGACCCGCTGCGCCGTGATCTGTGCCGCAAGCTGGGCGACATCTGGGGGGACGAGCCTCTGGACATTCTGGTGCATCTGCAGGCGCTACGCGACCCCGGCAAGACCGGCCAGGTCATCACCGGTATCACGGGCCTGACCCGCGATCTGGCCCGTGGCCTGCGCGCGGCGCGGGGCCGCGTTCTGACCGTGCACGCCGCGCCGCCGGGGCTGGCGGAGGCCGATCAGGTCCTGTTCGACCGGATGCTGTCGGCCTTGCCCGAGACCCTGCAAGCCCGGCTGGGGCGGCATGGCGTCCGGGTGAACGCGCTGCGCCTGCCAGGGCCAGCCGACACCGCCGCCACGCATCGCGACCTTGTCGATCTGGCCCTGTTCCTGTGCGGCCCGGCAGGCGGGGCAATCGGCGGGGCGCTCATTCCGGTCTGGCCGCGTTCGCATTGACGCGGGCTGCGGCGGTGGTAAACCGGCGCGCGACGAACAAGGGATGATCCTATGAATCTGTTCACCGAAATCCACGGTCTCGTGCTGAACGACCTGGCCGCGCTGCAGGCCGACGGTGTGCTGCCGGCCGATCTAGACCTCGGCAATGTCACGGTCGAGCCGCCGCGTGACCCGGCGCATGGCGACATGGCCACGAACGCCGCGATGGTGCTGGCCAAGCCCGCGGGCCGCAAGCCGCGCGACATCGCCGAGGATCTGGCCGCGCGCCTGCGGGCTCATGACCGGATCGAGACCGCCGAGGTGGCAGGGCCGGGGTTTCTGAACCTGCGGCTGGCCGATGGCGTCTGGCACGACGTGCTGCGCGCCGCGCTCGAGGGCGGCGAGGATTTCGGCCGCTCGGCCCTGGGCGCGGGCAAGAAGGTGAACGTGGAATATGTCAGCGCCAACCCCACCGGGCCGCTGCATGTGGGCCACACGCGCGGCGCGGTCTTCGGCGACGCCCTGGCCAGCCTGCTGGATTACGTGGGCTACGACGTGACCCGCGAATACTACATCAACGACGGCGGCGCGCAGGTCGATGTGCTGGCACGCTCGGTCTACCTGCGCTATCTTGAGGCGCATGGCCAGGCCGTCGCCTTCGAGGATGGCACCTATCCCGGCGACTACCTGATCGGGGTGGGTGAGGCGCTCAAGGACAAGGTGGGCGATGCCTATGTCGATCAGCCCGAATCCGTCTGGCTGGCCGAGGTCCGCAGCTTTGCCACCGACGCGATGATGGCCATGATCCGCGAGGATCTGAAGGCGCTCGGCGTCGAGATGGACGTGTTCTTCTCGGAAAAATCGCTCTACGGCACGGGCCGCATCGAAGAGGCGCTGACCTGGCTGCAGGATCGCGGCCTGATCTACGAAGGCGTGCTGGAGCCGCCCAAGGGCAAGACCCCCGAGGATTGGGAACCGCGCGAACAGACGCTGTTCCGCTCGACCGACTACGGCGACGACGTGGACCGCCCCGTCAAGAAATCCGACGGAAGCTGGACCTATTTCGCCCCCGACATCGCCTATCACTACGACAAGGTCAGCCGCGGCTTCGACTTGCTGATCGACGTGTTCGGCGCCGATCACGGCGGCTACGTCAAGCGGATGAAGGCCGCCGTGGCCGCGCTCACCGACAATCGCGTGCCGCTCGACATCAAGCTGTGCCAGCTCGTCAAGCTCTACAAGAACGGCGAGCCGTTCAAGATGTCCAAGCGGGCAGGGACCTTCGTGACCCTGCGCGACGTGGTCGATCAGGTGGGCGCGGACGTGACCCGCTTCGTGATGCTCACGCGCAAGAACGACGCGCCGCTAGACTTCGACTTCGACAAGGTGCTCGAACAGTCCAAGGACAACCCGGTTTTCTACGTTCAATATGCCAATGCCCGCGTGAACTCGGTGCTGCGCAAGGCGCGCGAGGCCGGGATCGATGTGGACGATGCCACGCTGGCGCGCGCCGATCTGTCGGGCCTGACGCACGAGGCCGAGATCGCGGTCGCCAAGAAGCTGGCCGAGTGGCCGCGCCTTGTCGAACTGGCCGGACGCATGAACGAGCCGCACCGCGTGGCCTTCTACCTCTACGATCTCGCCTCGGAGCTGCACACACTCTGGAACAGGGGCAATGACGAACCCGCCCTGCGCTTCCTGCAAGAGGACGAACCGGCCATCAGCCAGAGCAAAATCGCCCTCGCGCGGGCCGTGACCGTTGTTATTTCCGCCGGTCTTGGTATTCTTGGCGTAACCCCGGCCCAGGAAATGCGCTGACATAATGCGCGGCGGCGCCGGGGACAGGCAGTAAATGATCCCCGGCGGCAATGTATCGCCGGGCGGAAATGAGGCGAGACATGGCACAGATGCATTCGGCGCAGCAGGCGGCTGCGCCCGAGCAGGGCAACAAGATCGCGAAACTGACCAACCTGGCCGGCGCGGCCATATCGCTGGCGCTCGTCGTCGGGGTCGGGGTCTGGGGATACAAGCTGCTGGTGCGCGATGTCAGCGGCGTGCCGGTGGTCCGCGCCGCCGAAGGGCCGATGCGCGTGCAGCCCGACGATCCCGGTGGGCGGCAGGCGCTGCATCAGGGGCTGGCGGTCAACGCGGTCGCCGCCGAAGGCACCGCCGAAAAACCGGCCGATCGGCTGATCCTTGCGCCCAAGCCGCTTGAACTGACCCTCGATGACGTGCCCGCGGCGGAACTGGCCGTGGCCCGCGCCCCGGACGATGCCCCGACCGAAACGCCCGGGCAGCCCGCGGAGCGCGCCGAGGCCCCGGCGGAGCTCTCCGACATCGACCGCGCCGTGCAATTGGCGGCGGCACAGGTGCCGCAGGCCGCGTCCGGCGCCACGCCCGGCACCACGACGGCCGAAAGCACCGATGCCGCGGCCGGGGACGAGCGTGAGACCGTCGAGGGCGGGCTTGGAACCTCGCTCCGCCCGCAACTGCGCCCGGCCTCTCTGGGCCAGGTGCGCGAGGTATCGGCCCCCGCCCGAACCGGTCCGCAAGAGGTGGACCCCGCCGACATTCCAGCCGGCACCCGTCTGGCGCAGCTCGGCGCCTTCGAATCGGCCGAGATCGCGCGCCAGGAATGGACCCGCCTCAGCGGGCGCTTTGCCGAGTATCTCGAAGGCAAGGATCGCGTGATCGAAAAGGCCCAAAGCGGCGGGCGCACGTTCTATCGCCTGCGGGCGATGGGCTTTGCCGATGTCAGCGATGCGCGGCGGTTCTGCTCTGCGCTCACGGCGGAAAACGCCGATTGCATCCCGGTGGTCACAAGGTGAGCGGCGCAGCCGGGGCCTGCATCCTCGATGCCGAAGGCCCCCGCCTCACCCCCGACGAAAAGCGATTCTTCGCGCAGGCCGACCCGTTCGGCTTCATCCTTTTCGCGCGCAATATCGACACGCCCGACCAGGTCCGCGCGCTCTGCTCCGAGATGCGCGAGGCCGTGGGCCGCGACGCGCCCATCACCATCGACCAGGAAGGCGGGCGCGTGCAACGCCTGCGCGCGCCCCTCTGGCGGGACTGGCTGCCGCCGCTCGAACATGTGGCCGTGGCCGGGCCCGACGCCGAACAGGCAATGTATCTGCGCTACCGCCTGATCGCCGCCGAGCTGCGCGATCTCGGGATCGACAGCAACTGCGCCCCGCTGGTCGATGTGGCGGGCCCCGAAACCCACGATTTCCTGAAAAACCGCTGCTACGGCTTCGATCCCGCCACGGTGGCGCGGCTGGGGCAGGCGGTGGCCGATGGGCTGCTCGATGGCGGGGTGCTGCCGGTGCTCAAGCATATCCCGGGCCACGGCCGCGCGGTGGTGGACAGCCACCTTGACCTGCCCGTGGTCGCCGCGTCGCACCGCGATCTGGCCGAGGTGGATTTCGCCCCCTTCAAGGCGCTCAACGACCTGCCGATGGGGATGACCGCGCACCTGGTCTATTCCGCGCTCGATGACCGGCCGGCCACGACCTCCGCCAA
>JAASSQ010000200.1 GCA_021767845.1 Roseovarius sp.
CTTGACCTGCCCGTGGTCGCCGCGTCGCACCGCGATCTGGCCGAGGTGGATTTCGCCCCCTTCAAGGCGCTCAACGACCTGCCGATGGGGATGACCGCGCACCTGGTCTATTCCGCGCTCGATGACCGGCCGGCCACGACCTCCGCCAAGATGATGCGGCTCATCCGCGACGAGATCGGGTTCGACGGGCTTGTCATGACCGACGACATCTCGATGAAGGCCCTCTCGGGCAGCCTGCCCGAGATCACGCGCGCCGCGCTCGATGCGGGCTGCGACGTGGTTTTGCATTGCAACGGCACGCTGGACGCGCGCCGCGCCGTGGCCGAGGCCGCCGGGCGCCTCTCCGAGGCCGGGCAGGCACGTGCTGATTGCGCCCTTGCTGCCCGCCGCCCCGCCGACACGGTTGACATTCCCGCCCTTGAGGCAAAGCTTGACGCGCTGATACACGGGCGCGGTGATGGCTGAGGACGACTTTCAGGACTTGGACGACAGCAGGGTGACGCCGGTGGCCGACCGCATGGCGGCCGAGGCCCTGATCGTCGATATCGACGGGTTCGAAGGGCCGCTCGACCTGTTGCTGACGCTTGGTCGCACGCAAAAGGTGGATCTGCGCAAGATCTCGGTCCTGCAACTGGCGCAGCAATACCTGGCCTTCGTCGAACGCGCCAAGCAGTTGCGCATCGAACTGGCCGCCGACTACCTGGTCATGGCGGCGTGGCTCGCGTTCCTGAAATCCCGCCTGCTGCTGCCTCCCGACCCCGAGGAAGACGGCCCCTCGGGCGAGGAAATGGCCGCGCATCTGGCCTTTCAGCTCGAACGCCTGCAAGCCATGCGCGAACATGCCGCCCGGCTGATGGCCCGCGATCAGTTGGGGCGCGATTTCTTTGCCCGCGGCCTGCCCGAGGATGTGACCCGCGTCAAACGGGTGACCTATACCGCCACGCTGCTGGATCTCATGCAGGGCTATGCGCGCCTGCGCACCCGCGACGAATTCCGCCCCTACGCGATGGACCGCGAGGCGATCTTCACGATGGAACAGGCGCTCGACCGGATGCGCCCGCTGATCGGCTTCGCCGGGACGTGGACCGACATCTCCACCTACTTGCCCGAGGGCTTCACCACCGATCCCGCAAGGCGGCGCTCGGCGACGGCCTCGACCTTTGCCGCCTCGCTGGAACTGGTCAAGGAGGGCCGCATCGAGATCCGCCAAGCCGATACATTCGCCCCGATCGAAGTCCGCCGCAAGGATTAAGACCATGACGGAAGAGACTGAAAACGATAAAGAAAGCCTGTTCGATGCCCCGCCGATCGCGGAACAGGAACGCATGGTCGAGGCGATGCTTTTCGCCACGTCCGAGCCTCTCACCCTCAAGGAGATGGAAGACCGGATGCCGCATGGCTGCGATGCGGCCGAGGCGATGGCCCATCTGCGCAAACGCTATGACGGGCGCGGCGTGCGGGTGGTCAAGGTGGGCGATGCCTGGGCGATCCGCACCGCGCCCGACCTCGGCTTCCTGATGGAAAAGGAAACCGTCGAGACCCGCAAGCTCAGCCGCGCGGCCGTCGAAACCCTGGCCATCATCGCCTATCACCAGCCCGTCACCCGCGCCGAGATCGAGGAAATCCGCGGTGTCTCGGTCAGCCGTGGGACGGTGGACCAGTTGCTGGAAATGGAATGGATTCGCTTCGGCCGCCGCAAGATGACGCCGGGCCGCCCGGTCACCTTCGTGGTCACGCAGACCTTCCTGGATCACTTCGGGCTGGAATCCGCGCGCGACCTGCCGGGCCTGAAAGAGCTGCGCGCCGCCGGCCTGCTGGAAAGCCGCCCGCCGCCCGGCACCATGCCGCAGATGGGCGAGGGCGATCAGGACGCCGACGAGGAATCCACGGAAGGCCAAAGCGAGCTGTTCGAGGATTGAGCGGATTCTTTCGCGGCAATGCCCTGAAATCCGCACGATTCGCTGTTACCTTGTCGGAAAGGAAAAGGTGAGGCTGTCATGAACGCTAACCAGATCGTCAACATGATCGTCCGCATGGTGATGCGGCGCGTCGTGGGCAAGGGCGTCAATGCCGGGATCGACGCGGTCTCGGGCCGCATGGGCAAAGGCAAGGGGCAGGCCTCCGAGCAAGGGGACCAGCGTCAGGCACAGGGCAAAGGGCCCGACACCCGCAAGACCCAGCAACGCGCCCGTCAGGCCATGCGCATCGGCCGCCGCTTCGGCAAGTTCTGAGGCGCCGCGCGGCCTCAGGCGGCGCGGAAATGCTTGCTCAGCTTCAGGCCCTGTCCCTGATAGTTCGACTGGATGTCGGCACCGTATAGCTGCTGGGGCACCTGGTCCATGCGCTCATAGACCAGCCGGCCCACGATCTGCCCGTGCTCCAGCACGAAAGGCGCCTCGTGGCAGCGCACCTCCAGCACGCCGCGCGATCCGGCACCACCGGCCTGCGCGTGGCCGAAACCGGGGTCGAAGAACCCCGCGTAATGCACCCGGAATTCCCCCACCATCGCCAGATAGGGCGCCATTTCGGCGGCATAGGCGGGTGGGATGTGCACCGCTTCGCGGCTGACAAGGATATAGAACGCGCCGGGATCAAGGATGATGCGCCCCGTGTCGGTATGCACCTCTTCCCAGTAATCCTCGGGCGCGTAGCCGCCGATATTGTCCAAGTCGATCACCCCCGTATGCGGCTTGGCACGATACCCCACCAGCGTGCCCTCCACCGGGCGCAGATCGACGGAAAAGCCCAACCCGTCGCTGATCAGCGCCTCGCCATCGACCAGCGGGGTCTCGGCGTGCAACGCGCTCAGCGCCGCATCGTCCAGAATGGCTTGCCCGTCGCGGAACCGGATCTGGTTCAGCCGCATCCCCGGCCGCACCAGAACCGAGAACGAGCGCGGGCAGATCTCGGCATAAAGCGGGCCGTGATAGCCGGCGGGAATCCGGTCGAACTCGGTGCCGCCATCGGTGATCGTGCGCGTCAGAAGGTCCAGCCGCCCGGTCGAGGACTTGGCATTCGCCACCGCCTGCATGCCGGTGGGCAGATCGAGCGATTCCATCAGCGGCACGACATAGACGCAGCCCTTTTCCAGCACGGCGCCCTGGCTCAGGTCAATGCGGTGCATTTCCAGCTCGTCGAGGCGCTCGCCCACCGTCCGGCCCTGTCCGGCCAGGAACGAGGCGCGCACGCGATAGGCCACGTCGCCCAGACGCAGATCAAGGCTGGCGGGCTGGATCTGTTCGGGCAAGACGCCCCTGCGGGCGGAAATCCGACCGTCCGCGATCAGCGCGGATAGCTGCTGGCTGGCCAAAACACCGGTCATCTCGTCCCCCAGTCCTCCGGCCAAGGGCCGCTGGTCGGTCCCCGCTGTCATACCCTGAGTTTCAAGAGGTTGTCGGGGACGGTTTGATTGGTCGGGCTAGCAGGATTCGAACCTGCGACCTCCCGTCCCCCAGACGGACGCGCTACCAGACTGCGCTATAGCCCGACGTGGGCTGTTACATACCTGTTTTGACACCGGGAACAAGAGGAATCTTGAGATTTCCTGTCACGGTTTCCCGGCCGGGTTCGCCGGGCCGGACAGATCCCGCAATCTGCCCCTCAGCGTGTTCATCCTGTGCGCGCTTTCGCGCGGAATCGGCCCCGAGAGGGTGGCAAGACGCGACAGAAGGCCGGGATCGGCCGGCACGCTGTCGGCCGGATCGCCCGGCACATCGACCTGCGCGGGGCGCGGGGCAGGGGGCTCGGCGGCCTCTCCGGCCTCCGCGGGGGTGTCTGGCGCGCCGCCTTGCGCGGCCTCCACGGACTCTGCGCTGTCTTGGGCGGCCTGTGGCCCGGTGGGCTCGGGCGCCGCGTCAACGGGCCGGTGCGAGAAGCTGGGCATCGCTGGATCGGGGTCCGGCTCGGCCTGGGCTGCCGTATCCTCAGGCCCTGGCGGGTCTGCCACGGCGGGCTGGTCGCCGTCCTCCGCCGCCTGCGGTGGCGCGGGTTGCGGGGCAACGTGCTCCGCGTGTTCCTGCTCCAGCGGCGCACCGGGCTCTTCGGGGGCGGGGACCGGTTCGGGCTCGCCCGGCGGTGCGCCGGGCGGTGCATCGTCCAGGGCCGCCGGCTCCGGCGCCTCCGGTGCGGTGCTGTCGCGCCCGTCGGCCTGCGGCTCTGCGACCTGCGGCGCGGGGCCGCCCCGCGGGCCGGGTTCCGCGATCTCCGGCTCCGCATCGCCATGCAGGCTGACCACGGTCGCACTGCTGCCGTCCTCCGCACCGGGGGTCACGGGGCCGTGGTCGATCGCCTCCTCCAGATCCGCATCAATCGGCTGAGACATGCTTGCGACGTGCCTGACACCTTGTTCGCGCAATATTTTCTGCACGCCCTTGATCGTCATGCCATCGTCGTGCAGAAGCTTCTTGATCCCGCCCAGCAATTGCATGTCCGCAGGCCGGTAATAGCGCCGCCCGCCCGCCCGCTTGACGGGCTTGACCTGGCTGAACTTGCTTTCCCAGAACCGCAGGACATGCGCCGGCGTTTCCAGCCAGTCGGCCACTTCGCTGATCGTTCTGAAAGCGTCGGCTGATTTGGCCATGTCCGCGCCGGGCCCTACCGCTTGTTGCCGGCAGCGACCCGATCCTTCATCAGGTGCGAGGGGCGGAAGGTCAGCACGCGCCGCGGCTTGATAGGCACTTCCTCGCCCGTCTTGGGGTTGCGCCCGACCCGGGCCGATTTCTCCCGCACCGAGAAGGTGCCGAAGGAAGAAATCTTCACCTGTTCGCCGCGCACCAGGGCGTCGGACATATGCGACAGGACGCTTTCGACCAACTGCGCCGAGTCGTTGCGGGACAGGCCGACTTCCCGGAAGACGGCCTCACTCAAGTCCATTCTTGTTAAGGTTTTTTCGCTCATGACTACCCCTCTGTCCTTGCGAGACTGTAGGGCGGAAGGATTTTCCGAGTCAATCTCAACGACTTGCACCCGTCCTTTTAAGCAGGAAGCGGGGCAGGCGTGTCACCAGCGCAGCACGACGCTGCCCCAGGCAAGCCCGCCGCCGATCGCCTCCGACAGCACCACGTCGCCGCGCTTGATGCGCCCCTCGGCGGCCCCCACCGACAGCGCCAGCGGGATCGACGCGGCCGAGGTGTTGCCGTGGTCCTGAACTGTCACGACCACCCGGTCCATCGGCACGCCCATTTTCTTCGCGGTGCCCTGGATGATGCGGATATTGGCCTGGTGCGGCACGATCCAGTCCACGTCCGGCCCGGTCATCCCGATCTTGTCCAGCGCGGCCTCGGCGGTGCTGGTCAGCTTCTCCACCGCCTGCCGGAACAAGGGGTTGCCCTGCATCCGCAGCTTGCCCGCCCGGCCGGTCGAGGACACGCCGCCATCAACATACAGCATCTCGCGATACCGCCCGTCGGAATTCAGATCCGCCGACAGGATGCCGCGGTCGGTGTTGTCGCCCGTGCCGTCGGCGGCGCGCAGCACCACGGCCCCCGCACCATCCCCGAACAGCACGCAGGTCGAGCGGTCCGTCCAGTCCATGATCCGGCTGAAGGTCTCGGCCCCGATCACCAGCAGGCACTTGGCCTGACCGGCCAGGA
>JAASSQ010000201.1 GCA_021767845.1 Roseovarius sp.
ATGCGCGCGGCAAGCTATGTGCGGTTCGGCCCGGCGGCGGATGTTCTGGAGATCTGCGACATCGACACGCCCGGCCCCGGTCCGGGCGAGGTTCTGGTGCGGCTGGCCCATTCGGGCGTGAACCCCTCGGACGCCAAGGCCCGCGCCGGCGGGCGCCCGGGCGTCACCAAACCGCCCTTCGACAGGATCATCCCGCATTCCGACGGGTCCGGCGTGATCGAAGCGGTGGGCGACGGGGTGGACCCGGCCCGCAAGGGCGAGCGGGTCTGGATCTGGAACGGCCAGTGGCAACGCCCCTTCGGCACCGCCGCCGAGCATATCGCCCTGCCCGCCGAGCAGGCCGTGCCGCTGCCCGAGGCGGTGAGTTTGGAGACCGGCGCGACCCTGGGCATTCCGGGCCTGACGGCCTGCCACACGGTGTTCGGTGGCGGCGCGGTCGAGGGCCAGACCCTGCTGATCTCGGGTGGCGCGGGCGCCGTGGGACACAACGCCGTGCAACTGGCCCGCTGGGGTGACGCGAAGGTGATCGCCACGGCCTCGGCCAGTGCCGCGGAGCGCGTGCGCGCCGCCGGGGCGGATCACGTGTTCGACTATGCCGACCCCGATCTGGCCGCGAAGATCATGGAGGCCACCGGGAACAAGGGCGTGGACCGCGCCGTGGAGGTGGAATTCGGCGCCAATGCCGCGCTGCTGGCCGAGGTGATGAAACCCCTGGGCACCATTGCCGCCTATGGCTCGGGCAAGGACATGACCCCCACCCTGCCCTTCGGGCCCTACCTGTTCAAGGCGCTCAAGATCGACATCTCGCTGATCTACATCCTGCCCGCGCCCGAGCGGCAGGCCGCCATCGAGCGGCTGCACGCGGCGCTGCAGGCCGGGGCCCTGACCCCCGCGATCGGTGCGCATTTCGCGCTGGAGGACTGCGCCGCGGCGCAGGACGCGGTGATGACACCGGGCCGCGCGGGCGCTGTTCTGCTGGATATCGGCTGACACCGGGGCAACCGGGCGGCGCGGCGCGCGTTTTCCGGTGGAAACGGGCCGGAAAACCGGGGTTTTCCGGCGCCCGCCCTAATCGTCGGCGCGCAGGCCCGACAGGCCGGGGCGGGTGATCCGGCGGCGTGACGCCTTGAGCCCGTCCTCGAACCCCTCGGCATCGCCGTAGTCCACGAATTGCGCGTAATAGGCATGATGCGACCCGACGCGCGCGGCGTGCTTGATGGGGCACCAATAAGCCTCGGTCCGGCCCGCGACCTCCTGCACAAAGCCGATCAGCCCGTTGCAATAGCCGCAATAGACGCAATTCAGCTTTTGCAGGGCGTTGAGATAGGCAAGGTGGTGGCGATCCACGCGGATGAAATCGCGGCGCCTCACCTTGTCGATGCCGTAGACCGGGAAACAAATCGCCTGATAGAGCGTCACGAAGAGATCGAGCAGCACGAAGGGCACGATCAGGCTGTAGATCACCGGCGCGGTCAGCACGACCATCGGCCGGGTGTTGCGCAGGAAGGTGCCGAGGCGCACGCGGAATTCGCGGTGGCGCGCGCGCACCTCTTCCTCGAAGACGACGCGGCCGTTCTTGAACTGGTAGCGGAATTCGGCGCGGCGGCGGCGGAATTCCTCTTCCAGCTGGTCCTGCAGATCGCGGATCCGGGTCAGCAATTTTTCGGTGGGTGTGGGGGTGGTCATCGGCGGGCTCCGGCGGCTGGGTGCCGGATCAGCCTAGCGCGAGGGGGGCACAAAAGAAAAGCGCGCGCGACCCCGAAGATCGCGCGCGCCTGGATTCGTCGATCCCGGACTACGGGTTCAGGTAATATCGACCAGCTCGATCGCGAAGGTCAGATCCTTGCCCGCCAGCGGGTGATTGGCATCGAGCGTCACCTGCTCGTCGGTGACTTCGACCACGGTGACCGGCATCACCTGCCCCTGCGGCGTCTGGACCTGCAGCTGCGTCCCGAGGTCAAGCGGGATATCCTCGGGGATGTCGGCGCGCGGCACGGCCTGCTGCGCGTTCGGGTCGGGCTGGCCATAGGCCTGATCGGCCGGCACTTCGACGGTTTTCTTGTCGCCCACGGCCATGCCTGGCATCGCCTGGTCGAGACCGGGAATGATCTGGCCGGAACCGACGGTGAATTCCAGCGGGTCACGGCCTTCGGAACTGTCGAAGGTCGCGCCATCGGCCAGCGTGCCGGTATAGTGAATGCGGACGGTATCGCCCTCTTTGACTTGCGTCATGCGTTGTCCAATCTGTGTGTGGTGGGGGTGAATTTGGCAAGGCCACGCGATCTGCGCGGGTGCTTGTTGCGTTTCTGACCTGAAAATAGTGATTCATGCGCCGGATTGCAAACAACCCGCCGAAACGGGCACCGGGGCTTTCGGCGACGCGCGATCCGTGCCACTCTCGCCGCGCAACGAAGCGGAGGATCCATGCCCGTCACGACCTGCATCTTCGACGCCTATGGCACCCTGTTCGACGTGAACGCCGCGGCGCGCATCGCGGCCAACGAACCCGGCCACGAGGCCTTTGCCGACCGCTGGCCCGAGATCGCCGGACACTGGCGGCAGAAACAGTTGCAATACACCTGGCTGCGCGCGGTCACGGGCGAGCATACCGATTTCTGGACCGTCACGCAGGATGGCCTGGACTGGGCGCTGGAGGCCTGCGGGCTGGAGGGCGACGCGGCCCTGCGCAAACGGCTGTTGCAGCTTTACCGCGAACTGGCCGCCTACCCGGAGGTGCCGGAAATGCTGGGCGCGCTGAAGATGCAGGGCCGGTCCACGGCGATCCTGTCGAACGGGTCGCCCGACATGCTGCAAAGCGCGGTCGCCTCGGCCGGGATCGGGGATCTTCTGGATGATGTTCTGTCGGTCGAGCAGGTGGGCATCTTCAAGCCCGCCCGCGCGGTCTATGACATGGTGGGCGCGCGGTTCGGCTGTGCGCCGGACGAGGTGCTGTTCGTCTCGTCGAACGGCTGGGACGCGGCGGCGGCGGCCGGATACGGGTTCCGCACGGCCTGGGTGAACCGGGCGGGCGAGCCGGTGGACCGGCTGCCGGGCCGGCCCGACGAGGTGCTGGCCGATCTGACCGGCATTCCCAAGCTGACCGGGGGCTGACATGCCGCAGTTCACCACCACCGACGGGCTGCGCCTGCATTACGAGGACGAGGGAGACGGCGCGCCGGTCCTGTGCCTGGCCGGGCTGACCCGCAATGCGCGCGATTTCGATTTCCTGGCGCCTCACATGCGCGACTGCCGGCTGATTCGCATGGACTACCGGGGCCGGGGCCTGTCGGATCACGACCCCGATTTCATGAATTACAACATCGTGCGCGAGGGGCAGGATGCGCTGGAACTGCTGGATCATCTGGGGCTGGCGCGCGTCACGCTGATCGGCACCTCGCGCGGCGGGCTGATCGCGATGGCCCTGTCCCTGAGCCATGCCGACAGGCTGGCGGGTGTCGTGCTGAACGATATCGGCCCCGAGGTCAGCGCCGAGGGGATCGAGCGGATCATGGACTACGTGGGCAAGCCCCCCGCGATGGCCGATCTGGACGAGGCGGCCAGGGCGTTGAAGGCGATCCATGCGACCGATTTCCCCGGCGTTCCGCTGGAGCGATGGCGCGCGCAGGCCGAGGCGATGTTCGAGGAGGCCCCGGCCGGCGGGCTGGGGCTGCGCTATGACCCCGATCTGCGCAAGGCGCTGGTGGGTCAGGCCGGCGCCGGCGAGGGCCCCGACCTGTGGACGCTGTTCGATCACCTGAAGGACACGCCGCTGGCCGCGATCCGGGGGGCCAATTCCGACCTGCTGAGCGTCGAGACGCTGGAGAAGATGCAGGCCCGCCACCCCGGCATGATCGTGGAGACCGTGCCGGATCGGGGCCATGTGCCGTTTCTGGACGAGGCCGAAAGCCTGCGCGCGATCCGCGCGCTGATGGAGAAAGCCACGTGAGCGACATCGGGATGATCCGCGCGGCCGATGCGCGGCTGGACGGGCATGTGCGGCGCACGCCGCTTCTGTCCTCGCCCTTCTTGGACGAGATCGCGGGCCGGCGGGTGCTGGTCAAGCCCGAATGCCTGCAGCACACGGGCAGTTTCAAGTATCGTGGCGGCCGCGCGGCGCTGTCGGCGCTGGCCCCGGATGTGCGGGCACGCGGGGTCATCGCCTTTTCCAGCGGCAACCACGCGCAGGGCGTGGCCTTGGCGGCGCGGGAATTCGGCGCCCCGGCGGTGATCGTCATGCCCGCCGACGCGCCGCGCCTGAAGATCGAGAACACCCGCGCGCTTGGCGCCGAGGTGGTGCTCTATGACCGGGCGGGCGGCGAAAGCCGCGAGGAGATCGGCGCGGCGCTGACCGCGAAACGGGGCCTCACGCTCATCAAGCCCTATGACGAGCCGCAGGTGATCGCCGGGCAAGGCACCTGCGGGCTGGAAATCGCCGCGCAGGCGCGCGCCTTGGGCGTCGAGCGTGCCGATGTGCTGGTCTGTTGCGGCGGCGGGGGGCTGACCTCGGGGATCGCGCTGGCGCTGGAGGCCGAGGCGCCGGGGCTGCGCGCCCGGCCCTGCGAGCCCGAGGGATTCGATGACACCACCCGGTCGCTGGCCGAGGGGCGGATCGTGGCCAATGCGCATGGCTCGGGCGGGATTTGCGATGCGATCGTGACGCCGCAGCCCGGAGAGATCACCTTTCCGATCATGGAGCGGCTGTGCGGGCCGGGCCTTGTGGTGAGCGAGGACGAGGCGATGCGGGCCATGGCGCTGGCCTTCTCGCGGCTCAAGCTGGTGGCCGAACCCGGCGGCGCGGTGGCGCTGGCCGCGGCGCTGTTCCGCGGGGAAGAGATCGAGGGGGACGCGGTGATCTGCACCATCACCGGCGGCAACGTGGATGCGGCGATGTTCCGCATCGCGCTGGAAACCCACGGCGAGGTCTGAGCGGAACCGGGCGCGCCAACCACGTCGCCGGGCCACGGGGGGCCAGCCCCCCGAACCCCCCGGATATTTGCGAACAGAAGAAGCCTGCGAGAGCCGCAAGACCCCGGTTTGCGCCAGATCATGTGGGGCCGGCGTGCGGACCGTTACCCTGTTTTGGGACCGGATCGGGGAATGGAGGATGTCATGCGCACTCAGGTGGCCATCGTGGGAGGCGGGCCGGCGGGCCTTTTGCTGGGGCAGTTGCTGCAGACCCAGGGCATCGAGACCATCGTGCTGGAACGCTATGAACGGGAAGAGGTTCTGAGCCGGGTGCGGGCCGCCGTGCTGGAACGCGGGCTGGCCGAGTTGTTGCACGAGGCCGGGGTCGGCGCGCCGCTGGAGGCTGGCGGGCTGCGGCACGAGGGGCTGCGGATCGCCGGGGAGGCGGCCGATTTCCGGCTGGACCTGCAGGCGCTGACCGGGCATTCGGTGATCCTTTACGGGCAGGAGCAGATCACCCGCGATCTTTATGCCGCGCGCGATGCCGCGGGGCTGGAAACCCTGCATGGCTGCGCGGGCGTCAAGCCGCGCGACGTGGATGGCGCGCAGCCTTTCATCACCTTTCTGCATGGCGGCAAGATGAACCGGCTGGATTGCGAC
>JAASSQ010000202.1 GCA_021767845.1 Roseovarius sp.
CGGCCCAAGGCCGAACAGGGCAACCCCGCGCATGTCGGTGCCCCGATGCCGGGCGTCGTGGCCAGCGTGACGGTCAGCGCAGGCCAGAAGGTCAAGGAAGGCGACATGCTGATGACCATCGAGGCGATGAAGATGGAAACCGGCATCCATGCCGAACGCGACGGCACGGTCAAGGCGGTGCACGTGCAGCCCGGCGGCCAGATCGACGCGAAGGATCTGCTGGTCGAGTTCGAATGATCCCCTGCCCCCGGCGCAGCTCCCTTGCGCCGGGGGTTTTCGCTTGCATGGGCGGCGGGCCGCGCATCGCGCCGCGCTGAATCGGCGCGCCGCCGCCTGTCCGGCCTGTGCATCTTGCCGCCGCAAGCGGTCCGCGCCTAGCGTTTCCGGGCCTCTTCTGCCCGCCCATCCAGGATGTCCGCCGATGCCCCGCTTGCCGCACCGCCCGAAACCTCGCATCACGCCGACACGCCGCCCGTTGCTGATCCTCGGCCTGCTCGGCCTCGGGGCGGCGCTCGGCCTCGTGGAGCTCGCGCTCGCTCCCGCGCCCTGAGACAGGCCGCTGTCCGGCGCCCCCGGAATTTCCAAAGAATTTTTTCGCCGAACGGCCAAATTTTGTCTTGCAGCCCGCGCGAAGAATTTATATCTCACGCCTCACCCAAGGACGCGGGTGTAGCTCAGGGGTAGAGCGCAACCTTGCCAAGGTTGATGTCGTGAGTTCGAATCTCATCACCCGCTCCATTCACTCTTCCCCACGATCAACCGGACGCCACTGGCCGGACCGGACCGATGCCGCCCTCACATGGCCCGCGCGGCGCCTCTTGGCGCGCCCGCCGCAGCCCCCTATAAGGGCGCGGCACGCAACCAAGGAAATCCGATCATGCGCAGCTCCACGATCAACCGCCGAACCGCGGAAACCGACATCACCGTAGACCTCAATATCGACGGGACTGGAAGCTACGACAACCGGACCGGCGTGGGCTTCTTCGATCACATGCTCGACCAGCTTGCGCGCCATTCGCTGATCGACATGACCATCCGCTGCACGGGCGACACCCATATCGACGATCACCACAGCGTCGAGGATACCGGCATCGCCCTAGGCCAGGCCCTGTCCCAGGCGCTTGCCGACAAGCGCGGAATTCGCCGCTACGGCGCCTGCCTCCTGCCGATGGACGACGCGCTGGTGCGCGCGGCGCTCGACCTGTCGGGTCGGCCCTACCTGGTGTGGAATGTCGAGATGCCGACCCAGAAGATCGGCAACTTCGATTGCGAGCTCGTGCGCGAGTTTTTCCAGGCGCTCGCCACGCATGGCGGCATCACCCTGCATGTCGATGCGCTGCACGGCCTCAACAGCCACCACATCGCCGAGGCCGCCTTCAAGGCCGTGGCGCGGGCGCTGCGCGAGGCGGTCGAGACCGACCCTCGCAAATCCGACGCCGTGCCCTCCACCAAAGGGGCGCTGTGACGCGCATGACCACCGTCATCATCGACTACGAATCCGGCAACCTGCACTCGGCCGAGAAGGCGTTTCAACGCATGGCGCGCGAAACCGGCGCGGGCGAGGTTGTCGTGACCTCCGATCCCGACACGGTGCGCCGCGCCACCCGCGTCGTGCTGCCGGGCGACGGGGCCTTCCCCGCCTGCCGGGACGAGCTTTATGGCCACAGCGGCCTGTTCGAGGCGATCGAAGAGGTTGTGACAGGCCAGGGCCGCCCCTTCATGGGCATCTGCATCGGGATGCAGATGTTGGCCACGCGCGGTCTGGAATACCGCGAGACCGCCGGCTTCGACTGGATCGGCGGCACGGTGGACCGCATCGCGCCGGCCGATCCCGCGCTCAAGGTGCCGCATATGGGCTGGAACGACCTAGTGATCGACCACGCCCACCCGGTCTTCGACGGCATCAAGACGGGCGATCACGCCTATTTCGTCCACTCCTATCACTTCCGGGTGGACGATCCCGCGCATCTCCTGGCGCATGTCGATTACGGGGCGCGGATCACCGCGGTGGTCGGGCGCGACAACATCGTCGGCACCCAGTTCCACCCCGAGAAAAGCCAGGCCACCGGCCTGCGCATGATCGCCAATTTCCTGACCTGGACGCCCTGACCGGCGCGGGCGCTACTGCACCCGCGTCCAGGTCTGCTTGGCGCAGAACAACCCGCCCGCCACGCAGCCGCGCAGGCGCAGCGAATTGCCCTCCAGGTCGATCTTGCCCAGGTAGATCTTGTCATTCGACGGGCGCCACACCCGGCCTTCATATTGCCCGTCGCCCTGCGGCTCCATGTTGCGCACCAGCATCTTGCCCAGGTTGGGCGACTTGTATTCGCCCTGCGCGTTGAAGGTGCGCGCTATCACGCCGCACACCTTGTCGCCGCAAGGTTGCATCTTCACATGCGCATAGGCGCCGTCGTCGGCCTCGGTGCGCCAGGTGCCCAGAACCGGATCGGCCATTGCGATGCCTGCGCCCAATCCGGTCGCGGCCACCGCCAGCAGAAGTCGTTTCATTCAATGGTCCTCCCTTTCCTCTGCCCGAACGCTGCCCCGTGCCGCGGCGGCGAATCAAGCCTGACGTGGGGTCGCGTTGCATTTGCCGCCCCCGCGTGCCAAATGGCGCGCGACCATTGCATCAGGGATGACCCGCCATGATCCTCTACCCCGCCATCGACCTCAAGGACGGCCAGGCCGTGCGCCTTTTCAAGGGCGAGATGGACAAGGCCACCGTGTTCAACGACGACCCCGCCGCCCAGGCCGAGGAATTCGTGCGCGCGGGCTGCGAATGGCTGCACCTCGTTGACCTGAACGGCGCCTTCGCCGGCGAACCGGTGAACGCCGCCCCGGTCGAGGCGATCCTCGACCGCTGCAAGGTGCCGGCCCAACTGGGCGGCGGCATCCGCGACATGGCCACGATCGAACGCTGGCTCGACAAGGGGCTCGCCCGCGTGATCCTCGGCACCGTCGCGGTGGAAAGCCCCGCGCTGGTGCGCGAGGCCGCCCGCGCCTTCCCCGGCCAGGTCGCCGTCGGGATCGACGCGCGCCAGGGCCGCGTCGCCACCAAGGGCTGGGCCGAGGAAACCGACGTTCTGGCCACCGATCTGGCCAAGTCCTTCGAGGATGCGGGCGTCGCCGCGATCATCTATACCGACATCAACCGCGACGGCGCCATGCAGGGCCCCAATATCGAGGAAACCGCGGCGCTCGCCAACGCCGTGTCGATCCCGGTGATCGCCTCCGGCGGAGTCAGCTCGATCGACGACCTCAGGGCGCTGAAATCCTGCGGCGCGCCGCTCAATGGCGCGATCTCGGGCCGCGCGCTCTATGACGGGGCGCTCGACCTGCGCGAGGCGCTGTCGGTCCTGCGGGCCTGACCTAGCCGCCCGCCGCGGCCCCCGTCAGCTTGTCGAGGGCCCCGCGCATCTTGGCGATATAGGCCGCATCGTCACTGATGCCGTCCAGGTCCTCCAACGTCTCCTCGGGGTCTTCATAGGCCAGCCAGGTGCGGCCCTCGGCATCCTCGTAAACCAGCACCTTCAGCGGCAGGTAAAGCCCCGCCAGCGCATCGTCCTGCATCGCCGGCGTGCCCAGCTTCGGGTTGCCGAAGATCAGCAGCTGCGACGCCGCCAGTTCCATCCCCGCCTCCTGCGCGCCGTCCGCATGATCGACCCGCGCGAACACCGTGGCGCCCGCGCCCTCGACCGCCTCGACCAGCGCGTCCATCGTGGCGGCCACGCCCTTGCCAGCCGCGACCCGCAGAATGTCATCCTCCGAGGCCTGCGCCCCCTGCGCCATCACCGCCATGATCGCGCCTGCCAGAATGCGTTTCATCGCCCTCTCCTTTCCGTTTCCGTCATGTGCCAATCTGCCGCTCCCAGCCTCTGGAAACCGCGCCCGTTTGCCCATAAACAATCCCGTGAAGACGCAACCGGCGGACAAAACATGCTCAAGACCCGTATCATCCCCTGCCTCGACGTGGCCGATGGCCGCGTGGTCAAGGGTGTTAATTTCGTCAACCTGCGCGACGCGGGCGACCCCGTGGACGCCGCCAAGGCCTATGACGCCGCCGGCGCCGACGAGCTCTGCTTTCTCGACATCCACGCCACCCACGAAAACCGTGGCGTCATGCTCGACGTGGTGCGCCGCACGGCCGAGCAATGCTACATCCCCCTCACCGTGGGCGGCGGCGTGCGCAGCGTCGAGGACGTGCGCGCCCTGCTGCTCGCCGGGGCCGACAAGGTCAGCTTCAACTCCGCCGCCGTGGCCGACCCCGACGTGGTGCGCCGCGCCGCCGACCAGTTCGGCAGCCAATGCATCGTCGTGGCCATCGACGCCAAGACCGTGGCCCCCGGCAAATGGGAAATCTTCACCCATGGCGGGCGCAAGCCCACCGGCATCGACGCCGTCGAATTCGCCCGGCTGGTCGAATCGAAAGGCGCGGGCGAGATCCTGCTGACCTCGATGGACCGCGACGGCACACGCGAGGGGTTCAACCTGCCGCTCACCCGCGCCATCGCCGACGCGGTGGACATCCCCGTGATCGCCTCGGGCGGCGTGGGCGATCTCGATCACCTGGTCGAGGGCGTGACCAAGGGCGGCGCCTCGGCGGTGCTGGCCGCCTCGATCTTCCATTTCGGCGACCACTCCATCGGCGAGGCCAAAGCCCACATGGCCGCCGCCGGCATCGCGATGAGGACCGGCGCATGACGCTAGAAGAGCTTGAACGGATCGTCGCCAGCCGCGCACAGGCCTCCCCCGACGACAGCTGGACCGCGAAACTCCTCGCGACAGGCCCCGAGAAAACGGCCGAGAAATTCGGCGAAGAGGCCATCGAGGCGGTGATCGAGGCCGTGAAGGGCGATAGCGCCCGCCTCACCTCCGAGGCCGCCGACGTGCTCTTCCACCTGCTCGTCATGCTGCACGCGCGCGGCGTGCCCCTCTCCGACGTGATGGAGGAACTCGCCCGCCGCCAATCCCGCTCCGGCCTTCAGGAAAAGGCATCGCGCCCGACATGATCCGCCACATCGTTTTTTTCAACGCCCGCAACCCGGACGATCTCGACCGGATCCGCGAAGGGCTCGAAACCCTCTCCGGCATCCCCCATGCCCGCCATTTCGAGGTCGGCCGCAACCTGCGCACCGACGACCTCACCGGGGCCGAGGTCGATTTCGTCGTCTATGCCGAGTTCGACAGCGAGGCCGATCTTGCCGCCTACAAGGCCCACCCGCTCTATCAACGCGCGATCGACAGGGTGAAACCGCTGCGCGACATGCGCATCGCCGCCGACATCGAAAGCGGCTGACCCGTTCTCCTGTTCGGAAATATCCCGGGGGAGTCGCGGCCCAAAGGGCCGCGGCGGGGGCAGCGCCCCCTGCCCGCCTAGAGTTTCGAGGAAATCACCCCGGTATTGAACCCGCCCATCTGCAACTCGCCGAACAGGCGTTGATACTCGATCTTCGGGCAGCGGTTCATCACCACGTCCACCCCGCGCGCCCGCGCGGCCTCGGCGGCGGCC
>JAASSQ010000017.1 GCA_021767845.1 Roseovarius sp.
CGACGTGATCGCGCTGCCCGAGCCGGGGGGCGAGGGGCTTTACCGGATCGACCGGGTGGAACACCTGGGCCAGGCGCACCGGATCGAGGCCGTGCGGATCGAGCCCGAGACCTATCGGCCTGCACCGATCGAGGCCGAACCGGCCCGTGCGCGCCCCTTCGTGGAGCCCGTGCCGGTCACGCCGTTCTTCCTTGATCTGCCGCTGATGAGCGGGGCCGAGGTGCCCCATGCGCCGCATCTGGCGGTGACGGCCGATCCGTGGCCCGGAGGTGCGGCGCTCTATGCCTCGGACAGCGATGCGCGCTATGCGCTGAACACCGTGCTGGGGGCTCGCGCGCCGGTTGGGATCACCCAGACCACGCTGGCGCCCGCGCGGCCCGGCCTGATCGACCGGGGCGCGGGGCTGATCGTGCAGATGCTGAGCGGAACGCTGGAAAGCGTGGATGATGCCGCGCTGCTGGGGGGCGCGAACCTGTGCGCGATCGGGGATGGCAGCCCGGACGGCTGGGAGCTGTTCCAGTTCCGCGATGCCGAACTGGTGGCGGAAAATACCTATGTGCTGCGGCATAGGCTGCGCGGTCAGCTTGGCACCGAAGCCGCCGGGGCGGCGGCGTGGCCTGCGGGTGTTTTCGTGGTGCGCCTTGATGGCAGCGCGCAGCAGATCGCGCTGCCCGAGGCCAAGCGCGGGCTTGATCGGTTCTACCGGATCGGGCCGGCGGATGCGGCGGTGGATGACCCGGCCTACCAGGGGGTGCGCGTGGCCTTTGACGGGATCGGCCTGCGGCCACTTTCGCCCGTGCATCTGCGGATCGAGGGCGCGGCGGGGCAGGACCGCCACCTGCGGTGGATCCGGCGCACGCGGATCGGGGGCGACCGGTGGGAGACCCCGGATGTGCCGCTTGGGGAAGAGCGCGAAAGCTACGTTGTGCGCGTGGTGAAGGATGGCGCGGTTTTGCGGGAAGCCATGACCGAGGTGCCGGAATGGACCTACGACACGGCCGCGCAAGCCCAGGATGGGATCGTGGGCGGGTATGCTTTGGAGGTCGCGCAGGTCTCGGCGCTTTACGGGCCGGGGGTGTTCGCGCGGCTGGAGGTGCCGGGATGAGCCGCGCGGCGGTCAGCCGCCGGCGCATTCGACGCAGCGCAAGGCGGCCGGATCGAGCCTGAGCCGGCCCGATGGAATGTCGTCGCCGCAGTCTTCGCAATAGCCGTACTCGCCGTCCTCCAACCTTGCGAGGGCGGCGCGCAGGCGGCTGCGTTCGGCTTGGCGGCGGGCCTGCGTGGCCTTTGCCATCGCCTGATTTTGCAGGGCGTCCTGACGGCTGAGGCGGCCCACGGCCTGCTGATCAAGCTCGACAGTGGCCTGGCCCGCCTCGCCCAGCCGGTCTTCGGCAGCGAGTTCGGCGAGGCGGTCCTCGATCAGCGCGCGAAAGGCCTGTTGGTCGGTTTCATTCATCGCCCGAATTTTCCTTATCACAGCTTTGCGTTTTTGCCCGGTTCGCCTATCTGCTATAATCAAACAGCAATCAAAGGAGCGCGCAAATGGTCAAGACCCGCGCAAAGCTGGCCGAGCTCGACCCCGTCTGGGGCCGGATCAGGGCCGAGGCCGAAGAGGCGATCGAGCATGAACCGCTGCTTGGCGGGGTCATTCATTCGTCCATTCTGCACCATGAAACGCTGGAAGCGGCACTTGCCTACCGGATCTCGCTGAAGCTGGCCTCGTCCGAGATGCCCGAGCAGTTGTTGCGCGAGATTTGCGACTCCGCCTATGCGGACGACCCGTCATTGTCGGTTGCCGCGCGGGCCGACATCGTGGCCGTGCATGACCGTGACCCGGCGTGCGACCGTTTCATCCAGCCGATGCTGTTCTTCAAGGGCTTCCAGGCGCTTCAGGCCTATCGCGTGTCGCACTGGCTGTGGACCAACGGACGGCGGGACATGGCGCGGTTCTTCCAGATGCGCGCCTCGGAAGAATTCGGCGTGGACATTCACGCGGCGGCCCGTGTCGGCAAGGGCATCATGATCGACCACGCCCATTCGATCGTTATCGGTGAGACGGCCGTTGTGGGCGACAATGTCTCGATGCTGCATTCGGTGACGCTTGGCGGCACCGGCAAGGAAGAGGAAGACCGCCATCCCAAGATCGGCGACGGCGTGCTGATCGGGGCAGGGGCCAAAGTTCTGGGCAATATCCGGGTTGGCAACTGCTCGCGCGTGGCCGCGGGGTCGGTCGTGCTGCAGGAGGTGCCGCCCTGCAAGACGGTGGCCGGGGTGCCGGCGAAGATCGTGGGCGAGGCGGGCTGCGACCAGCCGTCGGTCAGCATGGACCAGTTGCTGGGAACCAAAGGGTCGGGCTGACGCCCCATTCGACGCATATGCCGCCTGCGTATTGCACGAAAATGAAACCCCCGCCGAAGTGACCTTCGGCGGGGGTTTTGTTTTTCGTTCTGCCGTGACGTGTGGTCAGGCCAGCATCACCATCGGGTTTTCAAGGTTTTCGACGATGTGTTGGAGCAACTCGGCCCCGAGCGCGCCGTCGATCACCCGGTGATCGACGCTGAGGGTGACGGACATGACGGTGGCCGAAGTCAGCTCGCCATCCTCGCCCACCACGGGTTTCTTGACACCCGCGCCCACGGCCAGGATCGCCCCGTGCGGCGGATTGATGACGGCGTCGAAATTCTCGATCCCGAACATGCCGAGGTTGGAGACGGCGAAGGTGCCGCCCTGGTATTCCTCGGGGCTGAGTTTGCGGTCGCGCGCGCGGGATGCGAGATCCTTCATCTCGGCCGAGAGTGCCGAGATCGATTTCATGTCGGCATCCTTCAGGACGGGGGTGAAAAGCCCGCCCTCGATGGCGACAGCCACCGCCACGTCCGACGGCTTGAGCTTGAGCACCCGGTCGCCGGCCCAGACGGCATTGGCATCGGGCACGGCCTGCAGGGCAAGGGCGCAGGCCTTGATGATGAAATCGTTGACGCTGAGTTTCACGCCGCGCGGTTCAAGCTGCTTGTTGAGCTGGCTGCGGAATTTCAGCAGCGCGTCCAGCTTGATGTCCCGGCGCAGGTAGAAATGCGGGACGGTCTGCTTGGCCTCGGTCAGGCGGGCGGCAATGGTCTTGCGCATCCCGTCCAGCTTGATCTCTTCATACTCGCGGTTCTGATACATCGCGGCGACGGCATCGGCCGAGGGGCCGGACGGTGCGGCGGCTGCGGCCTGCGGCGCGGCCTGTGCTGTGTCGGCGGCTTCGGATTTGGTGGCCGGTTTCTTGCCGGCGCTCGCGCCCTCGACATCGGCCTTGATGATCCGCCCGCGCGGACCCGAGCCCTTGATCTGCGTCAGGTCCAGCCCCTTGTCGGCCGCGATTCGGCGCGCGAGGGGCGAGGCGAAAACCCGTTCGCCGCTGTCATCGGTCGGCGCGGCCGGCGCCTTGGTGTCCGATGTCTCGGGGGCGGGGGCGGTTTTGCCCGTCTCCGCGTCCGAGCCGTTCGAGGCCGGGGCATCGGCGGGTGCGGCCTTGGCCTCGGCGTCGCCGCCCGCGTCGGACGGTGCGGACGTCTCGCCAATGTCATCGGCGCTTTCTCCCTCGTCCAGCAGGACGGCGATCGGGGTGTTCACCTTCACGCCTTCGGTGCCCTCCTCGACCAGGATCTTGCCGATGGTGCCTTCGTCCACCGCCTCGAATTCCATCGTGGCCTTGTCGGTTTCGATCTCGGCCAGCAGGTCGCCGGAATTGACCTCGTCACCTTCCTTGACCAGCCATTTGGCCAGGGTGCCTTCCTCCATCGTCGGGGACAGGGCGGGCATCAGGATTTCGGTTGGCATCGCTCTTGTCTCCTTAGCGGTAGGTCACCTTGCGCACGGCCTCGAGCACCTCGTCGGTGGAGGTCAGCGCCAGTTTCTCGAGATTGGCCGCGTAGGGCATCGGCACGTCCTTGCCCGTGCAGTTGATGACCGGCGCATCGAGATAGTCGAAGGCGCGCTCCATCAGCACGGCGGACAGGTGGTTGCCGATCGAGGCGACGGGCCAGCCCTCTTCCACGGTCACGCAGCGGTTGGTCTTCATCACCGAGGCGATCACCGTGTCGTAGTCCAGCGGGCGCAGGGTACGCAGGTCGATCACCTCGGCGCTGATGCCGTCCTCGGCCAGCTTGTCGGCGGCTTCCATGGCATAGGTCATGCCGATCCCGAAACTGACGATCGTGACATCCGAGCCTTCGCGCCAGACGCGGGCCTTGCCGAAGGGGACGGTGAAGTCATCCAGAACCGGCACCTCGAAGCTTTTGCCGTACAGGATCTCGTTTTCCAGGAAGATCACCGGGTTGGGGTCGCGGATCGCGGTTTTCAGCAGGCCCTTGGCATCCGAGGCCGAATAGGGCTGCACCACGCGAAGGCCGGGGACATGCGCATACCAGGCGGCGTAGTCCTGGCTGTGTTGAGCGGCCACGCGGGCGGCGGCACCGTTGGGCCCGCGGAAGACCATCGGGCAGCCCATCTGACCGCCGGACATATAGAGCGTCTTGGCCGCCGAGTTGATGATCTGGTCGATCGCCTGCATGGCGAAGTTCCATGTCATGAACTCCACGATCGGGCGCAGGCCGGCGAAGGCCGCGCCGACGCCGATGCCGGCAAAGCCGTGTTCAGTGATCGGGGTGTCGATGACGCGCTTGGCCCCGAATTCATCCAGCAGGCCCTGCGTGATCTTGTAGGCACCTTCGTATTCCGCGACTTCCTCGCCCATCAGGAACACGGTTTCGTCGTTGCGCATTTCTTCGGCGATGGCGGCATTGATCGCCTCGCGCACGGTCTGATTGCGGGTCTCGGTGCCTTCGGGCCAGTCCGGGCTGCGGTCGGGCTGCGGTGCGTCGTCGGACCTGGGCTGCGCGGGGGCGGCGGCAGGGGTGCTGTCGTCGTCTTTGCTGCTCTCGTCGGCGTCGGGCTTGGCCGGGGCGGGTTCGGCGGCGGCGGTGTCGATGTCGTCGGCGCTTTCGCCTTCTTCCAGCAGGACGGCGATCGGGGTGTTCACCTTCACGCCCTCGGTGCCTTCCTCGACCAGGATCTTGCCGATGGTGCCTTCGTCCACCGCCTCGAATTCCATCGTGGCCTTGTCGGTCTCGATCTCGGCCAGGATGTCGCCGCTGGAGACTTCGTCGCCTTCCTTGACCAGCCATTTGGCCAAGGTGCCTTCCTCCATCGTGGGGGAGAGGGCGGGCATGAGAATTTCGGTTGCCATTGTCGTCACTCCTCCTCGGGATCAGGCGTTCTGCGGTGCCACTTCGGCATAGATGTCGGTCCAGAGCTCTTCGACATCCGGTTCGGGGCTGTCCTTGGAGAATTCTGCCGCGTCGTTGACGATGGACTTGATCTCCTTGTCGATCGCCTTGAGATCCTCTTCGGTGGCGTGCTTGCCCGACAGGAGCAACTCGCGCACGTGTTCGATGGCGTCTTTCTCCTCGCGCATCTTCTGCACCTCTTCGCGGGTGCGATACTTGGCGGGGTCCGACATCGAGTGGCCGCGATAGCGGTAGGTCTTGATCTCAAGGATGTAAGGGCCCTTGCCCGAGCGGCAGTGCGCCACGGCCTTTTCCCCGGCCTCTTTCACGGCCAGCACGTCCATGCCGTCAACGGCCTCGCCCGGGATGCCGAAGGCTTCGCCGCGGGTATAGATGTCGGGAGTCGATGTGGAGCGTTTCTGCGATGTGCCCATGGCGTACTGGTTGTTCTCGATCACGAAGACCACTGGCAGATCCCAGAGCGCGGCCATGTTGAAGGTTTCGTAAACCTGGCCTTGGTTCGCGGCACCGTCGCCAAAATAGGTGAAGGTCACGCGGTCGTTTTCGAGATACTTGTCGGCAAAGGCGAGCCCCGCGCCAAGCGGCACGTTGGCCCCCACGATCCCGTGGCCCCCGTAGAAATGCTTCTCCTTGGAGAACATGTGCATCGAGCCGCCCTTGCCCTTGGAATAGCCGCCTTCGCGGCCGGTCAGCTCGGCCATGACTCCCTTGGGGTCCATGCCGCAGGCGAGCATGTGCCCGTGGTCGCGATAGGTCGTGATGCGCTTGTCACCCTCTTCGGCGGCGGCTTCCAGCCCGACGACGACGGCCTCCTGGCCGATATAGAGGTGACAGAACCCGCCGATCAGGCCCATGCCGTAAAGCTGGCCGGCCTTTTCCTCGAATCGGCGGATCAGCAGCATGTCGCGGTAATAGGATTTCAGTTCATCCGCCGAAACATTTGGTTTCTTTGCGCTTTTTCGAGTGGCCATGATGCGCCGACTCCTCTGTTGCGAAAATAGTTTAGCGTTAAACTATTTAATACAACAAATCGCGCCAGCATGCGAGAGTCAAATTCCAGCAAGACCCACGACACGGGCGCTGCCTGAAAGGGGGGATGCCGAGGCAATCAGCGGATGACGATCTCGTCCGCGCGCAGAAGGCCCAGCACGTCGCGCGCCTGTTGGTCCAGAAGGTCGATATCCAGGTAGTCGTCCGACAGGCGCCGGGTCAGGTTTTCCATCCGGGCGACCTGTGCCGTGAGGTCGTCGAGCTGCGCTTGCAGCGCGCGTGTCTCGGCATCGATCTCGGCGCGGCGGAACAGGCCGTAATCCCCCTGAACCGCGGCGAAGGTGAAATACGCCCCCAACCCGAAAGCCACCAGCGAATAGATGAGTAGGCCCATAGGGGGGCGTTTGCGCATGGACATGGGATTTGCTGCTCTGCCTTTGCTTCCGCCTCTGCCGGACGGTCCCGGGCACCATGCCACAGGCGATTCGCTTTGTGAATCCCCTTTCCGCGTCTTGTGTGCTGCGTCATACATTCCAGTCAGAAGGAGAGCCTGCCATGCCCCATCTGCCGCCGTGCAGCGACCTAGCCGGTCACGACGTCGCCAACCAGCCCCATGACAGGGGCGATCTGGACCTGTGGGGCGATGATGTGGCGCTGCGCGATCACGCCGGGGCGAACGGGGCCGCCGCGGCGCATCTGGAAAGCTATGCCGCGATGATCGGCGCAGGCGACATGCGAGCGGCCGGGCGTGCCGCCAATCGGCAGCCACCCGAGTTGCTGGCCTTTGACGCGGGTGGGCGGCGGCTGGACGAGGTGCGGTTTCATCCCGACTACCATCGCCTGCTGGAGGCCGGGATCGGCGCGGGCTATGCCGCGATTGCCTGGGAAGGCGGCAAGGGCGGGCACGCGACCCATGCCGCCATGGTCTATCTGACCAGCCAGATCGAGCCCGGCGTTTGCTGCCCGATGACGATGACCTATGCGGCGGTTCCCGCGCTGCGTGCGGACCCGGCGATCTTCGCGCAATGGGTGCCCAAACTGATCGCGCGGGCCTATGACGGGGCGCCCGTGCCAATGGCGCGCAAACCGGGCGCGACGATGGGAATGGCGATGACGGAAAAGCAGGGCGGCTCGGACCTGCGCGCCAATGCCACCGTTGCCCGCCCCGATGGTGAATCCTACCGGCTGACGGGGCACAAGTGGTTCTGTTCCGCGCCGATGTCGGATGGGTTTCTGACGCTGGCGCAGGCGCCGGGTGGGCTGACCTGCTTTCTGGTGCCCCGGTGGCTGGACGCCGAGCGTAATGCGATCCGGTTGATGCGGCTCAAGGATAAGCTGGGCAACCGGGCCAATGCCTCGGCCGAGATCGAGTATGACAACGCTCCGGCCTATCGCGTCGGGGACGAGGGCGCGGGTATTCAGACGATCATCGAAATGGTGCACCACACCCGGCTGGACACGGCCCTGGCGCCCGCGGGCCTGATGCGGGCCGCGCTGGATCACGCGGCGCATTGGGCGCGGCACCGCAGCGTCTTTCAGAAACGACTGATCGACCAGCCGCTGATGCGCGCCGTGCTCTCGGACCTCGCGCTGGACTGGGAGGGGACCTTGGCGCTCGGAATGCGGGTGGCGCGGGCCTTCGATGCCACCAGCGAAAGCGAGAAGGCCTTTGCACGTTTGGCCGTGGCCCTGGCGAAATACCTCGGCAACAAGCTGTGCCCCGGACTGGTTTACGAGGCGATGGAGGCGATCGGCGGCATGGGCTATGTCGAGGACACGCCGCTGCCTCTGCTGTATCGCGAGGCGCCGCTGAACTCGATCTGGGAAGGATCGGGCAATGTCATTTGCTTGGACGTCCTGCGGACGCTGCGCCGCGCGCCGGAGGCCGGAGAGGCCCTGAGCGCCGAGCTGGGCGCGGCATCGGGGCAGTATCGGCGCTACGACGCGGCGCTGCGCGAACATATGGGCCGCTTCCCGCGCCTGCCCGAGGAGGGCGAGGCGCGATGGTATGTCGAAAGCCTGGCCACGCTGCTGACCGCGTCGGTCCTGATCCGCTTCGCCCCGCCGGCGGTGGCCGAGGGCTATGTCGCCACGCGGCTTGCCGGCGAGCGTGGCCGCACCGCAGGCGCCCTGCGCGGCGTGGACGAGGCGGCACTGCTGGCGCGGATCGGGGGCGTTTGAGCGGGACGGCAAGACATGAACAAGAGGCCGGCGGCGGAGCCTGCTGCCACGGCCGGGGCCGCGTCGGACGTTCCAGCAGGCAGAAATCGAACCGCGAAGATTTCAAGGCCGCGGGCAGGTGGCATGTCGCCGGAATAGCGGCGCCATTCACGTAGCCAAGAGCATCCGAGCGGGCAGGGGGCGGACCGCCGGGCCCGTTCTAGCATTTCTGCTCGGCAACGATGATCTGGGTATATTCACCGTTGTATTGATAGATGTGGTCGAGGATGTTCACATATTCCGAGCACAGTTTGTGGAGTTCGCCCATCGTCCACTCGAAATGATGGCTCGGATTCTCGGGCGGCGTCAGAAAACCGCGTTTGCCGTCAGCAAAAAGAACTTCGCGAGTTGGTGTGGACAATACGAGATAGCGAAATGGCGATTTCGCTAGTCTATCAAGAAAAATGTCTGGATGCCTGATATGCTCGATGACATCCGAGCAGATATACAGATCGGCGGGCGGGTAGCTGTCGCCACTGGAACCTGATGGCACCGCTGCCCACTTGCGATCAGGATATCTCTGTTGCAGTTGGTCAACGAAATGCGGGAGCTCTAGACCAAGAGTTTCGAATGCCGAGAAATACTTCATGAGCTTGAAGCCGCTCCCGCATCCGATATCCAGGATCTTGCCGCATTTCCTGGAAACAGCGATGTCATGAGCCATGGCATAGACATGGTCTTGCCATTCCGCTGCGCCCGATTGATCGTCGTAGGGCACGCACTCGTCACGATACTGATACCCTTTCTGCAAATGGAAATGGGCCGCGGTTCCATCCGAGGTGATCAGCCGAGATTTGTTTTCGTCACCCATTCCGGTTCCGATCATTGTAACGCATCGCTGGATGCTGGCGTTCAGGTTTCATATCGAAGATCGTGTGGCGCTCGATACGTGCCGGAGTTGTCGTGCAAGAGTTGGTTGCGGGCAAGCGATTGATCGTTATCTCCATCTCGAGCCATTAGAAGATCCTATCCCCACCTTGCAATCTATGCACGATTGGATATACGGCGATCAACCTTGGAATGCGTGCGCTGCCATGCGTGAGAACTGGTGTAGGTGTCCCAATTGACTTCTTTCATTGATGACGAGGATCTGGTTTCCATTTGCATGCCAGTCTTCAATGGTGCGAAATACGTGCATAGCTCCGTTTCTTCGTTGCTGGCGCAAACCTATGAGAACCTTGAAATCATCGTTGTTGATGACGGATCCACCGATGGCACCGTCGATATTTTGCACGGTTTCAAGGACAGCCGCCTGAAAATCATCGCGAATGATGAAAACGCGGGCAACCTGACGCGCCGCAATCAAGCATTTGAAAACTGCACCGGCCAGTATATCGCGATAATGGATGCCGACGACCTGTGCCGTCCCGATCGAGTTGAACGGCAAGTCGCCGCTCTCAAGAACGGATACGATCTGTGTGGAAGTTTCGCCGCCTCCGGGAAAAGCCCTGCAAAGGTCGAGCGTGTCTGGCGGTTGCCGTTGCACGGAGCGGAACTGGTCCGAAGCGCCTTGTTCGGGTCGCCAATGGCCAACCCCAGCGTGATGATGACGCGTAGCGTGTTCGAACGGACGCATTTCCGTTTCAATCTGGATTTCTTTCCTGCCGCCGATTACGAGGCGTGGGCACGGCTGATCTTCATGGAGCGAGTGCCCACCTTCATCGTGCCGGAACCGCTCATTTTCAGGCGCAATCATGGGGATTCGATCAGTCACAGGAAAGCCCGGCTCATGGCCGAGCAGGCCGACAACGTGCGCCGTGAACTGCTGACGCATGTCGGCGCGCCCGCTGATCTCGTTGAGCTTCACAACAAGGCATTGGTTGCGCCGCTGGATGAGGCCGAGGTCGCGGCACTTCGCTCGTTGTATGAAGACGTGCTGCCAAAAGCCATGCCGGATGTTTTTGGCGAAGGGTCCGTCTATTACCGACACAATGACATCCGTTTTTCCTGTGCGCCGATCCAGAGCTCGCATGAAACTCGGATGAATGTTTCGGTCGTCGTTCCCGCCTATAACGTGGGGACCATGCTCGAAGAGTGTGTTGCGTCCGTCATCGAAACAAATTCGAGCAAGATTGAGGTCATTATCGTCGACGATGGCTCGACTGACGGCACATCCGGGATCTGCGACGCGTTGGCCGAGAAATACGAAGGGCGCGTCCAGGTCGTGCATCAAGAAAACGGGGGCTTGTCTGCTGCGCGCAACGCAGGCGTTGCGCGTTCACGGGCCGAGTACGTTTTCTTTCTTGATGGCGATGATTTCATGGCGCCCCATGCAATTGATATTCTCTATGCCGAAGCCTCGCGTACCGCTGCAGATGTCGTGGTCTCGACGCACTCGGCATATTATGAAGATACGAAGCGCACCGAGCCACGGCATGAAGTCAAGGAAAGCAAGCTGTATACAAATGACGTGTTCGGTGCCTTTGCGAGGCGCGACTTCGGCTACATTGCTGCAAACAAGCTGATTCGTAGAAAACTGGCGCAAGCCGTTCCCTTCCACCGGAACATCTATCACGAAGACGAGCTGTTTTGCCCCGAGCTGTTTCTGAAGGCGAAGCGCGTTGCAACGCTCTCGAAGGAACTCTACTTCTACCGCCAGCGTGAAGGCTCGATCACGTCGAAAGTAACGCAAAAGCACATCAAGGATTGGCTCTTCATCGCAGAGAAAGTCATGCTTCTCGGGTTTCAGTACGGCCTCAGCGTGGCGAACTCGGAAGGCTTCTCGCTATTGATGAACTACCTGTTCCTGGCCGCCCGCAACAAGCTGGACAGGCTCGATGAACCTTCCCAGGAATTCGCGGCGCGTGTTCATGCCAGCGTCAGCTTGCTGGAGGCGCGGCTTGTCCGCGTGTGCAGTGTGAATGATCCGCTGGCAGCGCCTGCCGGCATTGCAGCGTCGGGTGGCGCGTCGAACAACGCGAAAACTGCAAGGGCCCAATGGCGGGAGTTGAGACGCCTGCAAAGGATGCTCGATGAACTCGCACGTGCAACTGACGCCAAGGCGCGAACAAGCTGATGTCAAAAGGGCGTCGAACCGGCTCATCCTTGTCTGCCACAAGTCTTTTGGGATGAAAGTGAGTATCAATGCATAATGTCCTGAAGGCCCATGTCGAGCATGGTCAGCTCCATGTGGAAATCACCTACAGTTCGTTTTGGCCACGTGAGCTGCATCTTGCAATCTTCGTCGGAGATAACCTGGTCGAAGAGGTTCCGGTATCGGGCGAGACCGCTCGAGGCGGTGTCGAGAACATTCAGGTCTTTGACCTGCCGGCGGAAGACATAGTGGTGCATCGTGCGATCCGTCTCAGACTGAGCAGAAAGCAGAAGGTTCTCTCCGAACAGGTTTTGCATTTTCGGAAGTCGGATCGCGACAATCGCCCCATTGTCGTAAGCAACCGCCGGCCGGGGGGACTTCGTTTGCAGGGGTGGATCGTGCCGAGGAAAGACACCGCAGCCCGGCTTGCGCTGTTCGTCGATGGTGCCTTCGTCGAAAGCAGTGTCCCTTCAACAATTCGGAGGGACATCCTGCAGCTTTTTCCCGAGACTGCATCTGTCAACAATGGCTTCGGGTTTGGCATTCCTGAATGGTGCTACGATGGTGAACCCCATGATTTTGTCATCATAGAAGAAGTGAGCCGCGTGATTGCCGAGAATACAACGCTAACGCTGACACCCGCCGATCTGCGCGAGGGGCTGGTGAGGCGTTCGGATACATTGCTCAAAGCGTTGAGTGGCGATCTCTACAAGGAATAAGCCAAATGAAAGTTCTTCTCACCGGGGGCGCAGGCTACATAGGCTCGCATACATTTCTGAGCTTGCTGGACTCCGGTCACCAGGCGGCCATTCTCGACAACTTTTCAAATGGTTCGCGTGTCGTGATTGACCGTCTGGCCGAGCTGTCAGGTTCGCCCGTCCGCTTGTACGAGACGGATATTCGTGACGCCGAAGGGCTTGGCGCCGCGCTGGACGATTATGCGCCGGATTGTGTCATCCATCTGGCTGGGCTGAAAGCTGTGAGCGAGAGTGTTTCGTACCCGTTGGCCTACTACGACAACAATGTCGTGGCCGCGCACACCCTGTTGCAAGAGATGTCTCGCCGGAACATCAAGAAGATTGTCTTCTCCTCGACGGCGGCGGTTTACGGCGCACCGCAGGCTCTGCCCCTATCGACCAACCACCCCACCAATCCTGTAAATCCATATGGCGCCTCGAAGCTCATGGTGGAAAGGATGATTCAGGATCTGGTGGTTGCAGATCCTGATTGGTCAGCTGTTCTCTTGCGCTATTTCAACCCGGTGGGTGCTCACTCGTCAGGCCGGATAGGTGAAAGCCCGAATGGCATCCCAAACAACCTTGTGCCTTATGTGGCGATGGTTGCCGTGGGAGCGCTGAAACAGGTCCACGTTTTCGGCAACGACTTCGAGACGCCCGACGGGACCGGCTTGCGCGACTATATCCATGTGAGCGACCTGGCGCGTGGCCACGTTGCGGCGCTCGAGGCGCTGTCCGCGGGCAGGGCGGAAATCTTCAATCTTGGCACCGGCAAAGGCAGAAGCGTTCTTGATGTGATCCAAGCGTACGAGAAGGCCTGCAATCGAAAAATCCCTTACGAGATCAAGGACAGGCGGCCTGGCGATGTTGGCGTGGTTTACGCAGACGTTTCGAAAGCCGCCGAGGTTTTGAAGTGGAAAGCCTTGCACGATATCGAAGACATGTGCCGGGATAGCTGGAACTGGCAGAGGCTGAACCCGCGCGGATACCAGTAGACGTGAAACGCCATGCGTTGCTGGTCCCGTCGGCATGGGCAGGGCAGGCGCGGATCGGATCGAGGCCAAGCCATAGCCAATCCCGGCAGTGTCATCGGGGGTGCCTGTGCCTGATCGTGTTTGCGTTGATTGCAGTCAGGTCGTGCGGCCAGATCATCGTTTTCTTCGCGGCAAGGTCTGACAGTAGCGATACATCGCGTCTTCGTTTGAATATGATGGTATCCTTGGCAACGAGGTGCGCCACGCCCTTCGACAGGGTGTCAAGTGTCCAGGCCCAGTCTTCGTAGCCGAAACCGGCTTTTCGATCTCGTTCGCGGTACGGGGAGTCCAAAAGGGTGTCGCGTGGTCCAAGGACAAGCGAATCGTACGTATGAGCGAAACTCAGGTATTTCTGCAAGAAGAGCGGGTGGGTCGAGGGAAGGTTGACCGCAACGCTGTTGAATTCGTCGAATATCCAGCGAAGCTCCGGGTGAATGACGCACTTCAATCCTTGAGATATTGCTTCATTCGCCCTCATTGCCGCCGCAGTCAGCCAGTTTTCACTGAACAGATCATCACCGTCCAGCAGGGCTATGAAGCCATCCTTGGCCGCTTCGACCAGTGAATTACGGGCACTTCCCAAGTCGCCTGCGTTCAATTCCAAATACCGCCACGCATCAAAGGCTGGATTTGAAAAAAACTGTCTGGCCGCTTGTGTGCCACGGTCGATGCCTAACAGACGGTCCACCGTGAAGCCATGGGATTCAGCGTGTTCAATTGCCCGCGCGGCACTCCGAACCGTTGGTCCCGCAACAACGGATTCCGAGTGCACGTTCAGGATCAGCGTGATGTGTGTCGTGCGCATGCGTTTTCCGTCCGTCCTGCGAATTCGATCGAATGTGCGTCCACATCGCGGATCGAAACCCGGTGACGACGCGCCTCGTGGGTCTGGGAGGAATCTCGACGCCGTTTGAAAATTATCGTGTCCTTGGCCACCAGATGCATCCAACCTTTCCAGGTTGTTTCGACGGCCCACTGGTAATCTTCGAAAGCGAATCCGTTTTCCACATCGCGGTCCTTGTAAGGTGTTTCGATCCACGCCGTTCGTGGGCCAACGCAAATGGCATCGAAATAGTTTGAAGTGGTCATCACGCGCCGCGAGAACAGCGGCGAGGAACTGGCAGGATTAATGTAGACATACTGGGCCCCGTCAAACACCCAATTGAGTTCAGGGTGCACGATTGCCCTTTGGTTCGACTTGTCCCGGAGCAGCCGCATGGCTTCGACCAGCCAGTTCTCACTGCAAAGGTCGTCACCGTCCATGATGGCGATCCACCTTCCATTCGACAAGTCCACGAGGTGGTTTCGGACGCGTCCTTGGTCGTGGAAACTGGTTTCGTGGGCAAGCCAGAGGTCAAAAGGCGCCTGATCTATATAACCTCGGCAGTCCGGCGAAACACTGTCGAGGCCCAAGAGCCGTTCGACAATGAAGCCTTCCTGTTCGACCAGTGCAATCGCGGCCTCGATACTTTTCAGCGTGGGGCCGGCAACAAGGGTTTCACTGTGCAGCGTCAACAAGACACTCAGATCGACATCACACTTCGTCATTGGAATGCCCCAGCAGCTTCTTCACATTGCGCAGATACCTGTCCGGCGTTCGTGTGCTGATCAGTCGATCTCTAAGGGCGATCGCCCGCCCCCGATATTCATCCGGGTTTTCGACGACCTTTCTTAGTGACCGGCAATAGTCCTCCACCTTGTTCATGGGGCCCGATGCAGACATGGCACGGAAAAGAACCTCTTCCCATCGGCCTTCACAGGGTCCGACAATCGGCACGCCCCTCATGGAGACCTCGAGCAGGATCGAAAGCATTTCGTCCCAATCAGACGTGCAAAGCCAAGCATCCGCGACGTGCAGATCGATCTCCTCGAAAGATGAAAACACCCCCTTGAACACCATGTTGTCCGGTTTGGGAGGAAGTGATGCCATGTTATCAAAACGGCATTCGCCCCAAACCAAGAAATCGAAGTCGGGAAGCGCAGAGGCAATCTCGAAAAGAAGATCGGCACGGTATTGGAGATCCAGGGGCCCGGCCCAGAAAATCGTTGGCCTTCGATCAGCAGTCTGACGTGGCCTTCGGACGATATCAATTTGCGGATCAACCGGTGTCGGCAAGACCACGATTTTTCCGTCGTCTGATGGGGGGATCAAGAAACGCTCGGTCAGCTCGTCCTTGAGAGCTTGGCTATCCACTCCGAACGAATGGCTGACGTCGAAAGTCCGGTAAAAATTCTTCACCCAGTCGCCCGTCGTGAAGCCAAGCTCTGATTGCTCGTGGTAGGCCATGCAGTTTATCGTCTTGAACGAGTGGCTGATCGCCGGTCCGTAGGTTCGCACGACATTCCACATGACCCGGCTGTCGATATTGAAAACGGCTTCAGGTCTTAGGGATCGCAAGAACTCGCTCAGAACGCGAATTCGGTTTTCAGGACCAAGGTCGGATTGGAATCTTGCGAAGTCCACAAGACGGACACCTTGCGGGACGTCTCCATGAGCATGTTTTTCGCTTTGTTCTGCAACAACCACGACAATATCATCCGGGTCGTCGCATATCTCCATGAGTGCATCGAGAATGTGTCCTTCCATGCGTTTCCCTGGGGCCCAACGGGCAGGGCCAAGCACGATCACGAAGCGAGCTTTCTTGAACTCGGCCAGTTTTTGCAGCGTATTGAGCGCTACTATACGACCGACCACGGCGTCGCTGTGAAAAGGTGCAATCCTGGGTTCCAGTGCTGCCGGCCAAGAATGAGCAATCAGGGGGTCCAATTCCGTAGCCTTCGCCACCATTTCCCCAAGCTTGCCATGCGCCAAGCGCGCTCGGACATCCTTGTGAATGCTGATGAGTTCCTCTTGCGCGCGCGCCGGTTCCATGCCGATGATCTCGCACAAGTCGCTGAAACCCCGGATCGGGTAAGCGATTTCTCCCTTGGATCGACCCTCTGATATCCAATAGGCGAAGGGGTTTATCCCGGTGTGTGCTGCTTCGGGATGCCGCTCGAGGTACAGTGACTGCTGGAAAAAGGGCGCGGGTATCCGGTTTTCCTTTTTCCAAGTTCTGATGTAGTGGTCCACCAGATCCAGTTTCTCGGCACGCAGCATGTCGCGGCGCCTTGCAAGGTATAGAAGCGGATCGAATTCTCTCTTGGTGATCTCGTATTCCGTGTCGCGCTCTTTTTCCGACATTTGCTTCATGGCGCGGCGCAGCCGACCGGCAAGAAACCTTCCGTAGTACGGTCCAGGCATCTTGGGTTCGGCACGAGGCGCGGCAGGGTCTTTCCCTGCATCCGCGTGACCTGATGGGGCGCCATGTTCGCGTTTTGACGATCGCTTGATGCGCGAGACGATGCCCTTCAACTTATCGGTTGCCCTCGATTTCATCTTTCCGCTCGGTTCTTTCCAAATGTGCCCGGGGCAGACTGCTTTGAGTTGAAATTATTTCCACTCCTGACAACCCGAGACATTGACCCCCTAAAATCAGAATTCGCGGGTCCGATCCATAGTGCACATCATTTCTCATGATCGAATTCTGCAAGCCGTGCCTGCTTGCCCAGAGAGGCGCGGAAGGCGGTCCGGGGGCTTGCTACTTGGAACACAGAGGACGAAAATATTCTCTTTCGGCCAGGAACCAGTTGGCTGCATGCCACACAGGCAGACGTCGGGCGTGTCGCCAAGGACCAATTCTGCCGGTCCGCAACGGGGCCGGCATCAATCCTGATCGAGGAACTCGCGAGCCGTGATGCGAAGCCGGTTCGGCTCGGTCATCATTCAGTCAGGCTTCTGTCATGGCGGCCGCCAGCGGACATGGGCCGATCGCGGCTGCGTTCTGACCGCTTGAACACATTCCATCAATGCTTCATGCTCCGTCCTGTTGGGTAGGGTCCGCAAATCATTTTGACGGCACCGAAGCCCGCCCGCGTTGCCGTTAAACGAAGGGGCGCGTCAGCCAGCCGACTTCTGTGCCAGATCGTTCGCGAGGCCGAGCAACTTGCCGAGTGCATCGGCCAGCCGTTCATCCGCGACGGTCAACGCGACGCGCACATGACCCGCTGCCGCGTGGCCGAAGCTTTCGCCCGGCATCACCGCAACCCGATGCGTGTCGAGCAGGCGGTCGGCGAACGCCTCCCCGCTCAGACCCGTGGCGCGAATGTCGAGCATGACGAACATCGCGCCATCGGCGGGGATCGCGCGGACCGTGTCCTGTTCCCCGACCAGCCGCAGCACGAGATCGCGCCGCCGCGAGAACGGAGCCGCGACCTCTGCCTCGAAGGCCGGTCCCTGATCGAGGGCGAAACATGCGGCCTCCTGCACGAAGCCCGCCACGCCGTAGGTGGTGTGGGTCGACAGGTTGCCCATATGGGCAATCGCCTCTTCCGGGCCGATGACCCAGCCGATGCGGCTGCCAGTCATGGCGTGGGATTTCGACATCGAGCCGACCACGAGCGTGCGGTCGGCCATGCCGGGTAGGGTTCTGGGGCTGACATGCTTACCGTTCCAGACCAGCGTGTCATACACCTCGTCAGAGATCAGCCACAGGTCCTCGTCGCGGCAGACCTGCGCGATCCCGTCGAGCGTGTCACGCGAATAGACGACGCCGGTGGGGTTGTTGGGCGTGTTGACCAGCAGGCTGGCCGCGCCCCGCGCCTTGGCGCGGATATCCTCGGGGTCGGGCTGGAACATGCGGTCGGGGCGGGCGGCGATGGCCACGGGCTCTGCCCCCACGCCGCGGATGGTGCCGGGGTAGGTGGCGTAATAGGGGTCGATGAACAGCGCGCGGTCGCCTTCGTCGCAGGCCGCGTGGTGGGCTGCGAAAAGCCCGGCCTGACCGCCGGGCACGACCAGCACGTTGTCCGGCGTCGTGGATACGCCGGTGCGTTCGGTGAGGCGCGCGGCGATGCGTTCGCGCAGGTTCAGGTTGCCATTGAACATGGAATAACCGACATGACCTGCTAGCGTGGCAGCGTGCATCGCGTCGAGGATCGCGCGGTCGGTGCCGATATCGTGCTCGCCGATGGTCAGATGCGTGATGTCCACGCCCTGCGCGGCCAAGTCGTTGGCCCGGTAATAAACGTCCCAGCCGTCCGATCCGCCGCCTGTCAAACCGGTGATCCTGCGCGCGAGTTTCATGCGGCGCCTCCTGCATTTTGACTGTTCGTGATGATATTGGCGCCACTTCGCCCGGCCCGTCACGGGGTGTCAAGCAGATCGCCCCCTTGCAAAGCGATACGGCACGACGTAGCGTTCTACATATGGCGATGCTCTGCAACATCATCTGCTGCATTACGCCCTGAGATATCTCGGGCGGGCCGTCATCTATTCCATACCCTGACGTTAGTTGATAAAGCCCGCCGCGGGACCGCGCGCGAGGACGACCATGACGACGATCAGGCTTTACAACACCAAGACCCGCAGCAAGGACGTGCTGACCCCGCTCGATCCGAAAAACGTGCGCATGTATGTATGTGGCCCCACGGTCTATGATCGGGCTCATCTGGGCAACGCGCGGCCGGTGATCGTGTTCGATGTGCTCTATCGCCTGCTACGGCAGGTCTACGGGCCGGATCAGGTAACCTATGTGCGCAACTTCACCGACGTGGACGACAAGATCAATGCCCGCGCGGTCGAGAACGTGGGCGAGGCCGGCGATGTGACTGCCGAGATCGCCCGCATCACCGCGCAGACGACACAGTGGTTCCTGGACGATATGGGGGCGCTTGGCGCGTTGGAGCCCAACGAGATGCCGCGCGCCACGCAATACATTGCCCAGATGATCGGGATGATCGAGGCACTGATCGAAAAGGGCCACGCCTACGAGGCCGAGGGGCACGTGCTGTTCTCGGTCGAAAGCTACCCCGCCTATGGCCGGCTGTCGGGGCGGTCGGTCGATGACATGGTGGCCGGTGCGCGGGTCGAGGTGGCGCCGTACAAGCGCAACCCGATGGATTTCGTGCTCTGGAAGCCCTCCACCGACGATCTGCCCGGCTGGGACAGCCCGTGGGGCCGGGGCCGCCCCGGATGGCATATCGAATGCTCGGCCATGAGTTACGAGCTGCTCGGGGAAAGCTTCGACATCCACGGCGGCGGCAACGACCTGATGTTCCCGCACCACGAAAACGAGATCGCGCAAAGCTGCTGCGCACATCCCGAGGGCGGCTTCGCGCAGATCTGGATGCATAACGAGATGCTGCAGGTCGAGGGCAAGAAAATGTCCAAGAGCCTCGGCAATTTTTTCACCGTCCACGATTTGCTGGAACAGGGCGTGCCGGGCGAGGTGATCCGGTTCGTCTTCCTGTCCACGCATTATCGCAAGCCGATGGACTGGACCGCCGAGAAGGCGCGCGAGGCCGAAGCGACCCTGCGCAAATGGTATGCACAGGTGGAAGGTGTGCAGGAGGCCGGCCGCCCGTGCCGAGCAGTGGTGGAGGCTCTGGCCGACGACCTCAATACGCCGCAGGCG
>JAASSQ010000203.1 GCA_021767845.1 Roseovarius sp.
GATCTGGCGGCGGAGGCATTGGGCGCGCATGGCGAATACGTGACCCGGCCCCAAGACCTTCAACCCGCCTTGGACCGCGCCTTCGCCTCGGGCAAACCGGCCTGCGTGAATGTCGAGATCGCGGGCCTTCCCGCCCCTGCGCCCTCGCACTGAGCGCGCAGGTCAGCGGCCCCGCCGAATGACGAAGCGGCAGGCCCGCGCGCCGCTCGCGCAGCAGGTGTCCTCGGTGACTGAAATATCCGGCGCGACAAGGCTTTGAAACAAGGTTTCCAGAACCGCGCGGTGCCACGGGCAGCCCGGCGTGGCCAAGGGGTTGGCGCAGATCGTCAGATGCATCTCGGGGCGGGTTGCAGTCTCGACCGTGCCCGAGCCCGCGAAGGTCCAGGCATGATGCCTGATCGCGCCCAGCAGGATCGGACCGGCGACCGGAGGCGGCAGCAGGCGCAGCACCTTCTGCGCCCTTTGTGGAATGCGATGCGCCAGGATATACAGGCCCGTCCGCCGCCCGCCATCGCGTGCCACGGCCTCGGCCCGGTCCGGGGGCAAGGCACGCGCGACAGCCTTGTGCAAGGCAAGGGCCGCGGCCTCATCGACCATTACCTGTGGCGAAGCGTCGAGCATATGCGCAAGGCCTGCGGCGGCAAAGACCCGGCGCGCCATCGCCTCGCCTCCTTCGGCGCGCAGCGCCTCGGCGGTTTGCAGGATGGCGTTCGGCCCAATGACACCGGCGGATACGCTGTCGCCCCGCATGGCCTTATTCCGCAGGGGTTTTCTGGGCTCGAGTATCGCCGCCGCAGGCGCGCGCTTCGGCCTGGGCTGCGGCAATGCGGGCCTTTTCGGCCTTGATCTGATCGCGCACGGTGGCCTTGCGTTCGGCGGCCTTTTTCTTGCGGTCGGCCATCGCTTCCCAGTCGGCCATCTGGGCCTGCGCGATCTGGCGGCTGTCGTCGAAGTGGAAATCCACCTTGCCCTTGGATTGCGGCCCCCAGTAGCCGACCTTGCCAAGATCATAGAAGGTGCGGGCGAACCCGGCCTTGGCAAAGGCCTTGAGACACCCCAGCAGATACTTGCGGCGAAAGCCCCGGCCCCGCCACGGGTAATGGAACAGCGCCTTGATCATGTAGAAACGGCGGTAGTTGTGCATCACGCGGTCGAGCAGCGTGGCGCGGTCCATCGCCTCGGGCTTCATGATCGGGGTGACGAAATTGTATTTCTCGAAGTCGAACACCTCGACTTTGTCGCCAAGTTCTTGAAATAGCGGGGTAAAGGGCCACGGGGTATACATCGTCCAATTGGCCAGATCCGGGTTCCAGTCGCGGGCGAAACGATAGGTTTCCTCGAGCGTTTCCTCGGTCTCGTTGTCCAGCCCGACGATGAACTGCGCCTCGGTGAAGATGTCGGCCTCGCGCAGGAGGCGGATCGCCTCCTTGTTTTCCTCGACGCGGGTTTCCTTGTTGAACAGGTCCAGCTTCATCTGCGCGGCCGCCTCGGTGCCGAGGCTGATATGCACGAGCCCCGCGCGCCGCCACAGGCCCAGTTGATCCTTGTCGCGCTGAATGTCGGTGACGCGGGTGTTGATGCCCCATTTGACACGCTCAGGCAGGCCGCGGGCGATCAGTTCCTCGCAGAATTCGGTGAACTTGCGGCGATTGATCGTGGGTTCCTCATCGGCGAGAATGAAGAAGCCAACCCCATGATTTTCCACCAGATCTTCGATCTCATCGACAACCGCTTTCGGGTCGCGCACGCGGTAGTCGCGCCAGAATTTCCATTGCGAGCAGAACGAACAGGTGAACGGGCAGCCCCGCGCCATGGACGGGATGGCAAGGCGCGTGTTGAGGGGGATGTAGATGTATTTCTCCCACTCCAGGATCGACCAGTCCGGCACCAGCCCGTCGAGGTTCTTGACGGTGGGGGCGGCCTGGGTGGCGACGATCTCGGATCCGTCGGAATAGGCTATGCCCTTGATTTGCTTGCGTTCCTTGGGCCAGCGGCCGTCCTCGACGGCGCGGACGAAATCCAGAAACACCTCCTCGCCCTCGCCGCGCACGACGGCGTCGATATGGGGGGCTTCGGTCAGGACCTGCTTGAACATGAAGGTCGCGTGCACCCCGCCAAGCACCGTCACGCAGTCGGGCGCGGCCTCTTTCGCGATTTCCAGAACCCGCTCGGCACGGTAGATGGAGGGGGTGATGGCGGTGCAGCCCACAATATCTGGTTGCAGCTCGGTGATTCGGGCGCGCAGCTCGTCTTCCTCGACATGGTTGGTCATCGCGTCGATGAAGGTGATGTCGTCATAGCCCGCCGCCTTGAGCGGGCCGGCCAGGTAAGCGACCCAGGCCGGAGGCCAGTTGCCGGCAATCTCCGCCCCGCCGGAGTGATAGTTCGGGTGGATCAAAAGCAGTTTCATGGCGCCTCCTGTTCAAGGGAAGCGTGGCACGGCTTGTGTCAACTTAAATTGACATACATCAATGTAACATTGAATTGATCATTCGCAGGTCGGTCAGGCGAAGATCTGTTCGGCGTGCTGGTCGAGATAGATCCGCAGCCACGGCGTGAACCGCGACGGGTTCGCACGGGTTTGCCCAATCAGATCAGTCATTTGCACCCAATCCACCTGCATCACCTCGTCCGGGTTGGGCGCGACGGGAATGCGGCTGCAGACGCGGGCGATGAAGATATCCACCAGCTCGTGTTCGACCAGACCACCGCCCACATCCGCGCGATATTCGACCTGGTCGCGATGCTCCAGCACCAGCCCGGTGATGCCCAGTTCCTCGTCCAGACGGCGCTGCGCGCAGGCCTCGGGCGGCTCGTTCCAGTGGGGGTGGGTGCAGCAGGTATTCGCCCACAGGCCCGGCGTGTGATACTTGCCCATCGCGCGGCGCTGGATCAGCAATTCATCGCCGTGCAGGACGAAGACGGAGACCGCCTTGTGCCGCAATCCGCGGCGGTGCGCGTCGAGTTTTTCGACCGGGGTTAACACACCGTTCTCCCACGTCGGTATAACGTCGGTATCGCGTCGGTATTGCGTCGGTGCGTTGTCGGTCATGTATAGGCCGCCGGGACGAGCCGCGTGAGATGGGCGAGGTTCTTCAACCCGATCTTCAGATGCGCCAGCGGGCGCGCGCGGACCAGTTTCTTGTTCATGTAGGCCTCGAAGGTCAGGCGCTGCACGTCGATGTCATGGCAGAGCGAGACGAACCGCTCGCGCCGCTCGTCGGACTTATAGTAGGCATTCTGCATCGAGGCCAGCACGCGGAACACCGTCTTGTGTTCGGACATGAAAAGCTTGCGCGCCAGCCGCAGATCCCGAACCCGCCCCGAGGCAAGGCAGGCCGCCGCCGCCGTGGCGGCCACGCGGCCGCCGACCATCGCGTAATAGATCCCCTCGCCCGAGCTGGGCGCGACGACGCCGGCGGCGTCACCGGCCAGCACCACGTCGCGGCCATTGTCCCACCGGTCGAGCGGCTTGAGCGGGATGGGCGCGCCTTCCTTGCGGAGCGTGGGGCAATCGGCCAGCCCGCTGGCCGCGCGCAGATCGGCGGTGGCCTGTTTCAGATCGACCTCGCGCAGCATCGAGCCCATGCCGACGCTGGCCGAGCGGCCATGCGGAAAGACCCAGCCGTAGAAGTCGGGCGAGATGCGCCCGTCATAGACCACGTCGCAGCGGGCGGGATCGTAGCCACCCACCTTGCCCGGCGCCTCGATGATCTCGTGATAGGCGATGACGTAAGGAATGCGGTCGCCGCCCGGCACCTCGGCGCGGGCCACGTTCGAGCGCGCGCCATCGGCCCCGATGACCAGCTTGCAGGTCAGGCGGCGTTCATTGCCGCTGGCCTTGTCGCGATAGACGACATGGGTGCCGCCCGCGTCACGTTCGATCCGCAGGTAACTGCCGGTGGCCCGCACGGCCCCGGCGCGGACGGCGCGGACGCGCAGGAACTCGTCGAACCCCTCGCGATCGACCATGCCGACGAAGCCGTTCTCGATCGGGATATCGACCTTGCGCCCGGTGGGCGAGATCATTCGCGCGGTGGTGATCCGCGCGACGATCTGGTCGTCGGGGATGTCGAAATCCGCAATCAGGCGCGGCGGGATGGCGCCGCCGCAGGGCTTGATCCGGCCCGCGCGATCCAGAAGCGCGACACTGACGCCCGAGCGCGCCAGATCCTCGGCCGCGGTGGCACCCGAAGGCCCCCCGCCCACGACGACGACATCATACATATCTCATTCCCCCGGAACGATGGCGGCGGCCCGGCCGCGCCCGTGTTCTATGACCCGCAGCGCCATGAGCGCCGCGAGGATGAAAAGCGCGGCCTCGGCCAGGAAGACCGCGCCGAAGGCCGTGGCATCGGCCTGAAGCGTCAAGCGCATCACATCGACCGCCGCGGCGCCCATCAGCCCGCCGAAGCCCGCCGCGATGGCCTGCGCCGCACCCCAAAGGCCCAAGCGCGTGCCCTCGCGCGCGCCGCGCCCCTCGCCGGCGAGCGCCATCATCGAGCCGATGGCGGCCACGGCGAACATGCCGTTGAAAAAGCCCAGCCCGACGACGGCCGGCACCAGCCCCGAGACCATCCCCGCGCCCCCCAGAAGCGTGATCGCGGCAAGGCTGGCCGCCGAGCCAAGGCAGCCGGCCACGACCCAGTTGCGCAGGCTGCCGAGGCGGAGACCCGTGGCCGCGATGCCGACGGTCAGCATCCCCAGGAACACGCCGCCGTTCTGTGCCCCGCTGAGCGAGGTGGACTGCCCCGGCGTGAAGCCGAAGACCAGCCCGGCATAGGGTTCGAGGATGAGTTCCTGCATGAAATATGCGGTCATCGACAGGAACACGAAGATGGTGAAGTTGCGCGCCTTGCGCTCGGCCCAGACCTCGCGCAGGCCGTCGATGAAGCGGGTTGTGTCCGGCGGGCGGCGGGCGATCTGGACCCGCGCCTCGATCCCGTGGACGGCCAGCACGGTGACGGTGAAGGCCGCGCCGGTCACGATGCCAACGATCTTCAAGAGCAGCGCGGGGCTGTAGGGATCGAGAAACGCGCCCACCGTTCCGGCGGTGGCGGCGATGCCGAAGATCATCATCAGCCAGGTGATCGTGGCGGCGGCGGCGCGGCGGCGCGGCTCGGTCGCGGTGGCCAGCAGCGCCAAGAGCGAGGTGCCCGAGGCCCCTGCCCCCAGCCCGATCAGCGCATAAGCGAGGATCGAGGCCGACAGGCCGGCGGCAAAGCTGGTCTCGAACAGGACGACGCCCGCCGAGGCGCCGAGCGCGCCCAGCGCCAGCACCGCCATGCCGCCGATGATCCAGCGGGTCCGGTGCCCGCCTGCATCCGACAGGAACCCCCAGTTGGGCCGCGTGATCTGGATGCCGTAATGCAGCGCCACCAGAAGCCCCGGCAGCACCGCGGGCAGCGCCAGTTCCACGACCATGAGGCGGTTCAGCGTCGAGGTGGTAAGCACCACGATCGCGCCAAGCGCCATTTGCACCAGCCCGAGCCGGGC
>JAASSQ010000018.1 GCA_021767845.1 Roseovarius sp.
ATGAAGGCCGAGATCGTGGTGCGCGACGAAACCGAGCAGGGGGATCGGGCGCTTTTGAATTTGGGTCATACGTTCTGCCATGCTTTTGAGGCGGCGACCGGGTATTCGGATCGGCTGCTGCATGGCGAGGGGGTCGCGATCGGATGTGCCTTGGCCTTCGAGCTGTCGGCGCGGTTGGGGCTGTGTTCGCAGGAAGAGCCGAGCCGCGTGCGGGCCCATCTCCGACATATGAACATGAAGACTGATCTGTCTGATATTGAAGGGGAATTGCCGGATGCAGATACGCTGCTTGACCTGATGGGGCAGGACAAGAAGGTCGTGGACGGCAAGCTGCGGTTCATCCTGGCGCGCGGGATCGGGGAGGCGTTCGTCGCCTCGGATGTGGACCCGGAGGCGGTGCGGACCCTGCTGTCGGACGCGCTGCGCGACCGGGGCTGAGCGCGCCGGAGTTTCGTACGGTTTGACAATTTTGGGGGCGGGTTTCGTACCAACCCCGGGGCCCTCCGCCGGAGTTTGGTACAAAACCCCGAGACAGACGCGCCCGAGAGCCGCGCGGCCTCAGCCCGGGAACCAGTGGCGGGTGCGGTTCGCGAAGCCCACGAGCGACAGCATCACCGGCACTTCGACCAGAACGCCGACCACCGTGGCGAGTGCCGCGCCCGAGCCGAGGCCGAAGAGGCTGATCGCGACGGCGACGGCCAGTTCGAAGAAATTCGACGTGCCGATCAGCGCGCAGGGGGCGGCGACGTTGAAGGGGATGCGCCAGAGCCGCGCCAGGCCGTAGGCCAGGGCGAAGATCCCGTAGCTTTGCAGCAGGAGCGGCACCGCGATCAGCGCGATCACCAGCGGCGTGTCGAGAATCACCTGGCCCTGAAACCCGAACAGCAGGACCACCGTGACCAGAAGGCCGATCACCGTGACGGGTTTGATCCGGTCGCGGAAGGCATCGACCGCCCGATCCCCGCCGCGCGCCATGAGGCGGGTGCGGGTCAGAAGGCCCGCGATCAGCGGGATGACGATGTAGAGGACCACCGACAGGACCAGCGTTTCCCACGGCACGGCGATATCCGTGACCCCGAGCAGGAAGGCCACGATGGGCGCGAAGGCGAAGACCATGATGACATCGTTCACGCTGACCTGCACCAGCGTGTAGGTCGCATCGCCGCGCGTCAGTTGCGACCAGACAAAGACCATCGCGGTGCAAGGCGCCGCCCCCAGGAGGATCACCCCGGCCAGGTAGGCCTGCGCGTCGTCGGGCGGGATCAGCCCGGCAAAGACGTGGTTGAAGAACAGCACCCCGAGGGCGGCCATCGTGAAGGGCTTGATGAGCCAGTTCACCAGAAGCGTCACCACCAGCCCCTTGGGCCGCTGGCCGATGTCGCGCAGCGCGGTGAAATCCACGCCGATCATCATCGGATAGACCATCGCCCAGATCAGCAGCGCCACGGGCAGGTTGACCGAGGCGATTTCCAGCGCCGCAAGGGCCTGGAACAGGCCGGGCACAAGGTTGCCCAGCAACAGCCCCGCGCCGATGGCCAAGGCCACCCAAAGCGACAGCCAGCGTTCGAATCGGCCCATTGCGGGGGGCGTGTGCGGTTGGGCTTGGTCGGTCATCGCGGGCTCCGGCATCGACGATTCCAAAATTCAATAATTCTAGAAATGTCGAAATGCAAGATGCGCGTCTGTATCACGGACCCGCGCCGCCGCGCGGGCCCCGTTGCGCCTACTCCGCCAGCTTGACGAGCGCGTGGCGTTTCTTGCCCGCGCTGAGCTTGACCGGGGAGGCGAGCGCCGCCGCATCCAGCATCAGCCCCGCATCGGTCAGCGGCGCGTCGTCGATCCGGGCGCCGTTTTCCGCGATCAGGCGCTTGGCCTCTTTCCCGGATTTGGCGAGGCCGGATTTGACGAAAAGCTGGACCACGGAAATGCCGTCGCCCAGATCGGCGGGCGACAGGTCGAGCGTGGGCAGATCATCGCCCACGCCGCCCTTTTCGAACACTTCGCGGGCCGTGGCCTCGGCGGCGCGGGCGGCCTCGGGGCCGTGCAGGAGGGTCGTCACCTCGTTGGCGAGGATGATCTTGGCCTCGTTGATCTCGGACCCGGCCAGCGCGCCGAGCCGGTCGCATTCGTCCACCGGAAGCTCGGTGTAGTATTTCAGGAAGCGGCCCACATCGGCATCCAGCGTGTTGCGCCAGAATTGCCAGAATTCGTAGGGCGAGAGCATGTCGGAATTCAGCCAGATCGCGCCGCCCGCCGATTTGCCCATCTTGCGCCCGTCGGCGGTGGTCAGGAGCGGCGAGGTGAGGCCGAAAAGCTCGGTGCCCGACACGCGGCGGGTCAGGTCGATGCCGTTGACGATATTGCCCCACTGGTCCGAGCCGCCCATCTGCAGGGTGCAGCCGTAGCGGCGGTTCAGTTCCAGGAAGTCATAGGCCTGGAGGATCATGTAGTTGAATTCCAGGAAGCTGAGCGACTGTTCCCGGTCGAGCCGCGATTTCACGGATTCGAAGCTGAGCATCCGGTTGACCGAGAAATGCCGGCCGATGTCGCGCAGGAACTCGATGTATTTCAGCCCGTCGAGCCATTCGGCGTTGTTGAGCATCAGCGCGCCGCCGTCTTGGCCCGCGTCCTCGTAGCCCAGATAGCGGGCGAAGACCTGCTGCATCCCGTCGATGTTCTCGGCGATCTGCGCCTCGTCCAGAAGCGGGCGTTCATCGGACCGGAACGAGGGGTCGCCCACCTTGGTCGTGCCGCCGCCCATCAGCGTGATCGGGCGGTGCCCGGTCTTTTGCAGCCAGCGCAGCATCATGATGTTGAGCAGGTGCCCCACATGCAGCGATCTGGCCGTGGCGTCATAGCCGATATAGGCGGTCACCCGGCCCGTCGTCAGGCTGTCGTCCAGCGTCTGCAGATCGGTGCAGTCCGCCAGGAAGCCCCGCTCGATCATCACGCGCAGGAATTCGGACTTGGGGTGGTAGGTCATATGGCTTGTCCCGCTCTTGATTGCGCGGCATGTATAGGCATGGAGCAGGCGAAGGGAAAGGCCATGTTGAAGGCCGGACGGATCAGGGCCCTGGGCGCGATGTCGGGCACCTCGCTGGACGGGGTGGATGCCGCCGTGGTGGAGACCGATGGCGAGCGCATCTTCGGCTTTGGCGACACCCGCTACCGCCCCTATACCGACGCGGAGCGCGTGGTTTTGGCCGCGGCCCTGGGCCGCTGGCAGGGCGAGGGGCTGGCGCCCGCGCTGGAGGTGGTGCAGGCCGCCCACGAGGAGGCGCTGTCGGGGTTCGAGGGCATCGACCTTGTGGGGTTTCACGGCCAGACGCTGGCGCATGAGCCGCGCGGGCGCGGCACGCATCAGCTGGGCGATGGCGACGCGCTGGCCGAGGCGCTTGGCCTGCCGGTGATCTGGGATTTCCGCAGCGCCGACATCCAGCTGGGCGGCGAGGGCGCGCCGCTGGCGCCGTTCTATCATTTCGCCTGTGCGCAGTGGATCGGGGCGGATGAGCCGCTGGCCTTCCTGAACCTTGGCGGGGTGGGCAACCTGACCTGGGTGGACCCGCGCAAGGCCCGCCCCGAAGAGGATGGCGCGCTGCTGGCCTTCGACACCGGGCCGGCCAACGCGCCGATCAACGACATGATGCAGGCCCGCCGGGGGCTGCCCTGTGACCGGGGCGGGGTGCTGGCGCGGCAGGGGGCCGTGGCGCAGGGCGCGCTGGAGCGGTTCCTGGAGGACGGGTATTTCCTGAAGATGCCGCCCAAGTCGCTGGATCGCGATGCCTTCCGGGGCATGACGGCCGAGGTGGCGGGGCTGGACGATGCCGACGCGGTGGCCACCCTGACGGCGATGAGCGCGGCCGCCGTGCTGCGCGGCATGGAGCATTGCCCCGAGCTGCCGGCCCGCGTGCTGGTCACCGGGGGCGGGCGCAAGAACCCGGTGCTGATGGAGATGATCGCGGTGGCGCTGGATTGCCCGGTGGAGCCGGTGGAAGAGGCCGGGCTTGACGGCGACATGCTGGAGGCGCAGGCCTTTGCGCATCTGGCGGTGCGGGTGGCGCGGGGCTTGCCCACCTCGTGCCCCGGAACCACGGGGGTGCGGGCGGGCGTGTCGGGCGGCACGCTGAGCCGGCCAAGGCAGAAGGACGCAAGCTGATGGACTACAGGCTGGACAAGGGCGCGGGCGCGGGCCTGCGGCTGGGGCTGATCGTGCTGAGCACGGACGAGACCCTGGAATACGAGGCGCGGCAGCTGCTGACGGGGCGCGAGGCCAACCTGCTGCACACGCGCATCCCGGCGCAGGCGCATGTGACGCCCGAGGCGCTGCGCACGATGGAGGCCGCCTTGCCGGCGGCGGCGGGGCTGTTGCCGACGGGGCTGGATGCGATCGGCTATGGCTGCACCTCGGCCTCGACGGTGATCGGCCCGCAGGCGGTCGAGGACGCGGTGCAGGCGGTGCAGCCGGGCGTGGCGGTGACCAACCCGATCAGCGCGGTCCTCGCGGCGCTGGCCCATGTGGGGGCGCGGCGGATCGCGCTGGTCACGCCCTACGTGCCAAGCGTCACCGCCGAGATGCGCGACTACATGGGCACGAAAGGCATCGACGTGGTGAGCGAGCTGAGCTTTGGCGAGCAGGACGATTGGACCGTCGCGCGCATCGCCGAGAACAGCACCCTGACCGCCATCCTGGAGGCGGGCCGCGCGCCGGGCGTGGAGGCGGTGTTCGCAAGCTGCACCAATCTGCGCACCTTCGGCATCATCGAGGCGGCCGAGGCCGAGCTTGGCGTGCCGGTCATCAGCTCGAACCTGGCGCTGCTGTGGCACCTGCTGGCAAAGGCGGGGGCCGAGGCGCCGGGCTGGGGGCCGGGGCGGCTGTTCGGCATGCGGGAGGCGGCATGAGCGATCACCCGATGAAGCCCGCCACCATCGCAGCCCAGGCCGCCGGTGCCGCGAACGCCGCCGATGCGGGGGTCGTGCCAGGGATCTCCATGACCACGACCTATGCGCGCGGGCCGGACAACGCGCTTTTGTCGCCCCGCAATGTCTATGCGCGCGACCACAACGACACGGTGCGGCAGGCCGAAGAGGTCTTGCGCCAGTTGGAGGGCGCGGCGGCCAGCCTGCTGTTTCCGTCGGGCATGGCCGCGATTGCCGCGCTGTTCCGCACGCTGCCCAATGGCGGCCGGGTGGTGGCGCAATCCGGCATCTACTGGGGCGCGACCGTGTGGATGCGCGAGTTTTGCGCGCGGCGCGGCATCACGCTGGACGAGGTGGATGCCGCAGACGCCGACGTGCTGGCCGCCGCCTGCGGCACGCCGGCCGACCTGGTCTGGATCGAGGTGCCGTCGAACCCGTGGCTGAAGGTCGCCGATATCGCCCGCGCCGCCGAACTGGCGCATGGGGCGGGTGCGATTCTGGCGGTGGACGGCACCGCCGCGACGCCGGTCCTGACCCGCGCTCTGGACCTGGGCGCCGATATCTCGATGCATTCGGGAACGAAGGCGATCAACGGCCATACGGACGTGGTGGCGGGCGTTCTGTCCTGCCGCGATGCGCAATCGCCCGTCTGGGAGGCGATCTTGGCGGACCGGCACGATGCGGGTGCGATCCTCGGGCCGATGGAGGCGTGGCTGCTGATGCGGGGGATGCGGACGCTGCCCCTGCGGCTGGAGCGGATGTGCGCAAACGCGCTGGCCATCGCGCGGCATCTGGAGGCGCATGAGGGGGTGGAGGCGGTGCTCTACCCGGGTCTGACCGATCATCCCGGTCACGCGCTGGCCGCGCGGCAAATGTGTGGCGGCTTCGGCTACCTGATGTCGGTGCTGGTCAGGGGCGGGCGCGACCGGGCGCTGGAGGTCAACGGGCGGCTGCGGCTGTTCCATCGCGCCACGTCGCTTGGCGGGGTCGAAAGCCTGGTCGAGCATCGCGCCACGATCGAGCCCGACACCGGCATCCCCGAGAACCTGCTGCGCCTGTCCATCGGGATCGAGGATGCGGGCGACCTGATCGCCGATCTGGACCGCGCGCTGGCCCCCTGACGCGGCCCGTCGGGCCCCGCTTCAAGCGCCCCCCGCGTCTTGCGCCGGGGGCCGGGGGTTGCTATCTGCGTCGGGGACAAACCCGATCAATTTGATCGGAAAGACAAGAGGCCAAGGTGCAGTCAGCGACCCCACGTCTGGAAATCAGGAACCTCGTGCGCCGCTATGACGGGCGCACCGTGGTGGATGATGTCTCGCTCAAGGTGCTGCCGGGGCAGGTGACCTGCCTTCTGGGGCCGTCGGGCTGCGGCAAGTCCACGACGCTGCGCATGATCGCGGGTGTCGAGATGCAGGACGAGGGCGAGATCTGGGTCGATGGCAAGCTGGTCTGCGACACGAAATTCCGCGTCCCGCCCGAGCGGCGCCATATCGGGCTGATGTTCCAGGACTTCGCCCTGTTCCCGCACCTGACGGTGGGGGCGAACGTGGCCTTCGGGCTGACCGGCGACAAGCCCGGGATCGGCCGCCGCGTGCAGGAGTTGCTGGACCGCGTGGGGCTGGGCAGTTACCTGGACAAATACCCGCATGAATTGTCGGGCGGCGAACAGCAGCGCGTCGCGCTGGCCCGCGCGCTGGCGCCGCGCCCGTCCATCATGCTGATGGACGAGCCGTTTTCCGGGCTGGACAACCGGCTGCGCGACGGCATCCGCGACGAAACCCTGGACATCCTGCGCGAACAGGACACCGCCGTTCTGCTGGTCACGCATGAGCCCGAAGAGGCGATGCGCATGGCCGACGAGATCGCCCTGATGCGCAATGGCCGGATCGTGCAGCAAGGCGCGCCCTACAACATCTACAACGCCCCGGTGGATCGCGACGCGGTGGCGTTTTTCAGCGACGTGAACGTGATCCGGGGGCGGGTGCAGGGATCGCTGGTGCAGACCGCGTTCGGGCAGTTCCTGGCCCCCGGCGTGCACGAGGGCAACGAGGTGGACATCGTGATCCGCCCGCAGCACATCAAGATCGACTTCGACCGCAACGGCCGCGGCCCCGATCCCACGATCGAGAACGGCACGCCCGCGCGCGGCGTGGTCGAGCGGGCGCGCTTCATGGGCAGCGAAAGCCTGGTGGAATTCCGCATGGATCACGACGGCTCGGTGCTCAAGGCGACGGTGCCCAACGTCTTCCTGCCCAGCCCGGGCAAGCCCCTGTGGCTGATGATCCGGCGGGATCGGTGCTTCGTATTCCCGGTCGAGGGGTCGCAGGCGGCCTGACGGTTCGGCTTTCGGGGCCCGGGCGTGGCAATGCGCCGCGCGGCGGAGGCGCGGGGCGCCGAATCTGCCGATTTGTGCCCCGGCGGGGCGCATTGGTTCTTCCAACCCGCGCCGTGAAGGCTTAGATACGGTTGACGAAAATACCGGGGAGGCGCACAAACGGTCCCCGACAGTGGGAGATTGAACATGCTGAACAATATCGGCCTTCCGGGCCTTCTTCTGATCGCCGTCGTGGTGCTGGTGCTTTTCGGCCGCGGCAAGATCTCGTCGCTGATGGGCGAAGTGGGCAAGGGCATCACCTCGTTCAAGAAGGGCGTCGCCGAGGGCAACAAGGAAATCGAGGATTCCAGCGAGGACGCCTCGGAGACCGCCAAGGACGTGACGCCCGAAGACGAAAAAGACAAAGACAAGGTCTGATCCATAGATGTTGGACCTGGGCTGGACCGAGCTGCTGGTGATCGGCATCGTTGCGCTGATCGTCGTCGGCCCCAAGGATCTTCCCGGCATGTTCCGGGCGGTCGGCAATTTCGTGGGCAAGGCCAAGCGCATGGCCCGCGATTTCAGCCAGGCCATGAACGATGCCGCCGACGATGCGGGTGTGAGCGACGTGTCGAACACGTTCAAGAAAGCCTCGAACCCGATCGGCAGCGCGATGGACGAGGTCAAGAAATCCGCGAAATCGGCCACGGACTCGTTCACCCAGGACACCATGGCCGGCCCCAAGAAAAAGCCGCTGAGCGAAGAGCGGCAGGCCCAGGCCGAGAAAATCCGCCGGAAATCCGCCGAGATGGCCGAGGAACGCCTCGCCGCCGAGGCCGAGGCGAAGCGGCAGGCGGAGGCCGATACGCCCTCTGACGCCAAGCCCAAGGCGCAGCCCGCCGACGAGGACAAGGCATGAGCCCCAGCGACGAGATCGAGGACAGCTCGGCCCCGCTGATCGAGCATCTGACCGAGCTGCGCTCGCGGCTGATCAAGTCGGTGGTGGCCTTCCTGATCGGCATGATCATCTGCTTCACGGTCGCCACGCCGATCTTCAACTTCCTCACCGCGCCGCTTTGCCAGGTGCTGGCCAGCCGCGGGCAGGATTGCGACCTGATCTTCATCAGCCCGCAGGAGGGCTTCTTCGTGGCGATCAAGGTGTCGCTGCTGGGCGGCTTCATCCTGGCCTTCCCGTTCATCGCCAACCAGATGTGGCGCTTCGTGGCGCCGGGGCTCTACAAGTCCGAGAAGGGCGCGTTCCTGCCCTTCCTGATCGCCTCGCCCTTCATGTTCTTCCTGGGCGCGGCCTTTGCCTTCTACGTGGTCACGCCGCTGGCCTATGATTTCTTCCTGGGCTTCCAGCAGTTCGGCCAGGGCGGCGAGGCGCTGCCCGCGGGCGATCCGCAGAACGCCGCGCCGCTGAGCGTGGTCTTCCAGGGGTCGGCGCAGGAATACCTGAACCTGACGATCAAGTTCATCGTGGCCTTCGGGCTGTGCTTCCAGCTGCCGGTGCTGCTGACGCTGATGGGCAAGGCGGGGCTGGTCAGCGCCGAGGGCCTGGGCAATGTGCGCAAATACGCGGTGGTGGGCATCCTGGTGCTGGCCGCGCTGGTCACGCCGCCCGATGTCATCACGCAGGTGATCCTGTTCGTGGTGGTCTACGGGCTTTACGAGATCTCGATCTGGCTGGTCGCCCGCGTCGAGAAGAAGCGCGAGGCCGAACTGCGTGCGCAGGGCCTTTGGTTCGACGACGAGGAGGACGAAGACGTGGACGCATCCGACAAGGGCGACACCCCGGACGCGGCGCGCGATCCCTACGGCGAGGAAGAATTCGACGATCCGCTGATCGACGAATTCGACCGTGACGACGACGACAAGGACGACGAGGACAAGCCCAAGTGAGCGATCCCCTTGAGCGTATCGCGGCGGCGTTGGAGCGCATGGCGCCCGCGCCGCTGCAAACCCCCGATTTCGAGGCGGCCGATGCCTTCGTCTGGCATGTCGAGCCCGACCGGCTGGACCCGGTTCCAGATGTCAACCGGGTCGAGATGGACCTGCTGGTGGGCATCGACCGCTCGCGCGACACGCTGCTGGAGAACACCCGCCATTTCGCGCGCGGCCTGCCCGCGAACAACGCGCTGCTGTGGGGCGCGCGGGGGATGGGCAAATCGAGCCTCGTCAAGGCGGTGCATGCCGCCGTGCGCGCCGAGGGGCTGCCGCTCAAGATCGTCGAGCTGCAACGCGAGGACCTGCCGAGCGTCGGCCGCCTGCTGCATCACCTGCGTGGCAGCGAAGCGCGTTTCATCCTGTTCTGCGACGACCTGTCTTTCAGCCATGACGACCAGCACTACAAGTCTCTCAAGGCGGTACTGGATGGCGGGATCGAGGGGCGGCCGGAGAACGTGGTCTTCTACGCCACCTCGAACCGGCGCCACCTGATGCCCCGCGACATGATCGAGAACGAACGCTCCAGCGCCATCAACCCCTCGGAGGCCGCCGAGGAAAAGATCTCGCTGTCGGACCGGTTCGGGCTGTGGCTGGGCTTCCACCCCTGCGGGCAGGACGAGTATCTCGAGATGATCCGCGGCTATTGCGAGGCCTACGGCCTGAAAATCGACGACGAGACCCTGCGCGCCGAGGCGATCGAATGGCAGGCCACGCGCGGCGGCCGCTCGGGAAGGGTGGCGTGGCAGTTCTTCACCGACCTCGCCGGCCGGCACGGCATCGCGATCTGACCGGCCCAAGGGGACCGGGCCTGCTTCATCTGGCGCCAAGTACCTCGGGGGTCCGGGGGCAGAGCCCCCGGTTGGTCTGCGCTATGCGCACCCGTTGGGCAGTCAAGTCAACAGGGCAGCGTCCGCCCGTGGTGGGCGCGAAAGCGCCCGCCGTGGGGGCGGGCGGGCGCTGCCCGGCGTAAACGCCGGGCGGGGCCAGCGATTGATGGGTGTTACGGTGAGGGGCCACGGAATCTGGTGGCCGGACACACAAGCCCCCGGCGCGCCCGGTGTCACACGAACTCAGCCGAGATAGTCGTTGGGATCGACGCTGTCGAACCCGTCGCGCACCTCGAAATGCAGCGCGGCGGTGCCGTCGCGGCGGATCTCGGCCAGTTTCTGGCCGCGGCTGACCTGATCGCCCTTCTTCACGGTGACGCCCGCGATGTTGGAATAGACGGTCAGCAGGTTGCCCTCGTGCTTGACCACAATGATCGGCACGCCGTTGGTATCCTCGGTGATCGCGGCCACCACGCCGGCGGCGGCGGCCTTGACGGGAGTGCCGGGGCTGGCGGCGATGTCGATGCCGTCATTCTTGCCCTTGGCGTAATCGCGGATGATGTCCCCGCGCACCGGGAAGCTCATCGCGGCGTCCGGCGCGGCGGCGGTCTGCGTGGCGCCGAGGTCCGGCGCGCTGCTCTCCACCGGCTTCGAGGCCGCGACCGTGTCCTCGGCGGGCAGCGGTCGCGAGGCCGAGGGCGGTTCGGGCGTGGGCGAGCCCTGGCCGGGGCGCGGGGTGGTGTCGGCCCCGGTCGCGGCGGCGCTGTCGCGTTCGCCGGAATTGTCGGACAGGGCCACGGGGATCAGCAGGTATTGCCCCTCGCGCACCGAGAAATCCGGGCCGAGACCGTTCCAGTCGGCCAGGCTGCGCACCGAGACATCGTAGAGCCGGGCGATGGTGTAGGCGGTCTCGCCGCGTTCGACCTTGTGGCGCACCGGCTCCACCCCGGTCCTGGCCGGTTCCAGCGCCGAGGTCTGCACGCCGGACGGCTCGGGCGCGGAGTCGATGGCCTCTCCGGCCAGCGTGGCGATGTCCACGTCGCCCGGCGGCTGGATCGGGCCGCCCTCGGGCTCGGCCACGCGGCCGGGAAGGGCGACGACCTCGCCCTCGCGCAGGGTGTCGCCGGTCTGGATGCCGTTGTAGCGCGCCAGCGTCCGCGCATCGACGCCGATGCGGGCCGCAAGGCTCGCCACCGTGTCGCCGCGCCGGGCGACGGCCACCTGGTAGCCGGGATAGGAGATGATGCCGCGCGCATCCGGTTCGGGGCGGTCGGCGGTGGCGTTCACGGCGGCCTGCGCGGTGCTGGGCGCGTTGCCGAAATTGCCGCGCAGATCGTAATCGAAGGGCTGATCGCCGCAGGCGGCCAGCGCCAGCAGAGCGGAGCAGGCCAGCAGAGGCGCGGAGCGGATAGGGTGGGTCATCTCGATCTGGTCCTCATTGGGCGCCCCTGTTGTCCGGGGCTTCGTCGTGAAACGTTGCAATCCTTCAGCCGTCGCGGCCCAGCCCCTCGACCAGGGGCACGAACCGGACCGGGCGCAGCTCGTCATAGTCGAACCCGTCCTCGCTGCGCGTGACCCGGATCAGGCGTTGCACGGCGTCCGACTGTCCGACCGGCAGCACCATGATACCCCCGATTTTCAACTGCGCCAAGAGAGGGCCGGGCGGGTCCTCGGCGGCGGCGGTCACCAGGATACGGTCGAACGGCGCCTGGTCGGGCAGGCCGAACGAGCCGTCGGCGGTGACGGCGGTGATGTTCGTCAGGTCGAGGTCGCGGAAGATCGCGGAGGCCTCGGCGACCAGCCGGCGGTGCCGGTCCACGGTATAGACGCGGCGGGCAAGCTGGCTGAGGATCGCCGCCTGGTAGCCCGAGCCGGTGCCCACCTCGAGCACCTTGTCGCGCGGGTTCACCTTCAGCGCCTGGGTCATCAGCCCCACGACCGAGGGCTGGCTGATCGTCTGCCCGCAGGCAATGGGCAGGGGCATGTCCTCATAGGCGCGATGCGCGAAATAGCCCCGGATGAAAGGGCCGCGGTCGATCTTTTCCATCGCCGTCAACACGCGCGCATCCGTCACCCCCTTGGAGCGCAGCGCGAAAAGGAACTGCATCTTGCGTTCGGCGTTATCGGTGGCGTCGTCGCTCATTCGATGGCCCTGAGCGCCTCCAGCGCGTCATGGGCGGTCAGGTCGGCGCGCATCGGCGTGACCGAGATATAGCCCTTGAGGTTCATGTCGGCATCGGTGCCGGGCGAGGTGGGCTGTTGCTGCGGCGCGCCGGTGACCCATAGGAACCGCCGCCCCGAGGGTGCGTGCACGGGTTGCACGCCGAAACCCATGTCGCGGCGGAACCCTTGCGGCGCGGCGCGCAGGCCCCGCACCTCGTCGGCGCGCACGGGCGGGAAGTTGATGTTGTAGAAGATGCCGTAATCGTCCTCGGTCCAGACGCCGCGCTCCAGCAGCGCGCGCAGCGTGGGCAGGCCGTGCTGGCGCGCGGCCTCGAACGGGTCCTCGGCGTCTTTCATCGCCGGGCCGTAGTACTGGCTGAGCGCCACGGCGCGCACGCCTTGCAGCGCCGCTTCCATCGCGCCGCCGAGCGTGCCGGAATAGAGCGCGTTCTCGGCCGAGTTGTTGCCCCGGTTCACGCCCGAGAGCACCAGGTCGGGGCGGGCCTCGGCCATGACGTCATGTATCGCGGCCAGCACGCAGTCGGCCGGGCTGCCCTCGGCGGCGTAGCGGCGCTCGCCCATCTCCGAGATCATCATCGGCCGGGTGAAGGAGATCGCGTGGCCGACGCCGGATTGTTCGAAGGCGGGGGCCACGACCCAGACCTCGCCCTGCGGCCCGGCCAGTTCGGTGGCGATGTCTTCCAGAACCTTGAGACCGGGCGCGTTGATCCCGTCGTCATTGGTGATGAGAATGCGCAACGTCTCTTGCCCCTTCGTGCCTGCTTCGGCCCCTGTGTATCCGGGGGCCGCGCCTGCGGCAAGCGGTTGCGCGGGGCGATCAGGCGAGCGTGGCCAGCAGGCGGCGGGCCTCGTCGGTGGCCGAGGCGAGCGGCGCGCGATCCTCGCCGGGGAAGAACCGGGCGCGGACGGCGGTGGACATCGGTTCGGGCGACAGGATCCGCACTTGCGGGCCGGTCCTGACGGTTTCAGCCGCCCAACTGCGGGCCAGGGCGATCTGTGCGGCCTTGGTCGCGCCATAGGCGCCGAAGAATTTCTCGCCCGCGCGGGGATCGTCGAAGAACAGCGCCCGCCCCGTATCGCCCAGAAGCGGCGCGACGAAGGGGATCAGGCGGCCCGTGGCGGTCACGTTCACCTCGACCGAGCGGTCCCAGTCCTTTTCGTCCAGATGCGCGGCGGGCATCATCGGAGCGGCATGCACGGCCGTGTGCGCCCAGAGATCGACCGCGCCCCAGCGGTCATAGATCGAGCGGCAGAGCTGGCGCATGGCATCGACATTGGTGATGTCCATCGGCGCAAGCGTGGCTTGTCCGCCCCTGGCCTGAATGCGGTCGTCGAGTTCCTCCAGCGCGCCGGTGGTGCGCGCCACGGCGACGATGTGATGGGTGTCGCTGAGCGCCTCGGCCAGGGCAAAGCCAAGCCCGCGCGAGGCACCGGTGATGAGGGCGATCTTGTCGGTCATGGTCCGCGTCTTGTCAGAAAACCCGCCAAGGTCAAGCGTAAAGCCGCGTCAATCGCCCGCGATCCGCAGCCGGCCGGGGCTGCCGCCCGTCTGGATATGGACGAGGCCCGGTTCGATCGCGGCGATGGTGACGCCGCCCACCCGGTCGCCCGGCGCCACCTGTTCGATCCGGCCCGCGCCGGTGCGCAGCAGGGCGCGGGGGCCGTCGGGTTTGACGAAGGTGCCAAGCAGCACGAGGCCGCGGCGCGGCAGGGCGCCGGTTTGCGTGGCCGCGTCGCCGATGCGGGTCTGGGTCATCTGGATCTTGCCTTTGGCAATGGGTGCGGATGGCCGCGCCTTTAGCCCGTTGCGCGGCGGTCCGAAAGGGGCCGCGCGCGGGGTCGGCAAAAAGGTGCTGGGCGTGCAAAGGGCGGGCAGGCCGCGGGCGCGATCACTCGGCCGCCTTCACCTCGAAGCCCTTTTCGATCATGTCAGAAGGTGCAACCGGGTAGTCGCCCGAGAAGCAGGCATCGCAATATTGCGGGCAGCCCGCGTTGCGGCCCGACGCCTCGCCCACGGCGCGGTAGAGCCCGTCGAGCGAGATGAACTTGAGGCTGTCCACGGCCAGGTGTTCGCGCATTTCCTCTTCGCTCATGGTGGCGGCCAGCAGTTTCTCGCGCTGCGGGGTGTCCACGCCGTAGAAACAGGGCCAGGCGGTCGGCGGGCTGGCGATGCGGAAATGCACCTCGGCGGCGCCGGCGTCGAGGATCATTTCCTTGATCTTGCGGCTGGTGGTGCCGCGCACGACGCTGTCATCCACCAGGATCACGCGCTTGCCCTCGATCAGGGCGCGGTTGACGTTCAGTTTCAGCCGCACGCCCATGTTGCGGATCTGTTCGGTGGGCTCGATGAAGGTGCGGCCCATGTATTGGTTGCGGATGATCCCCATCGCGTAGGGGATGCCCGATTCCTGGCTGTAGCCGATCGCCGCGGGCGTGCCGCTGTCGGGGACGGGGCAGACGAGATCGGCGTCAACAGGCGCCTCACGGGCCAGTTCCACCCCGATCCGGCGGCGCGTTTCATAGACCGACTGGCCGCCGATGATCGAATCGGGGCGCGAGAAATAGACATGCTCGAAGATGCAGAAGCGTGATTTCTGCCGGCGGAAGGGAAAGCGGCTTTCGACGCCCTTGTCGGAGATCACGACCATCTCGCCCGGCTCGATCTCGCGGACGAACTTGGCGCCGATGATGTCGAGCGCGCAGGTTTCCGAACTCAGCACCCAGCCATCGCCCAACTGGCCGATCACCAGCGGCCGCACGCCAAGTGGGTCGCGCACGCCGATCAGCTTGGTGCGGGTCATCGCCACCACCGAGAACGCCCCCTCGACCCGGCGCAGCGCGTCTTCCATCCGTTCGGGGATGGTGCGTTGCAGCGAGCGGGCCATCAGGTGAATGATGCATTCGCTGTCCGAATTCGACTGGAAGATCGAGCCGCGCTCGATCAACTCGCGGCGCAGCGCCTCGGCGTTGGTGATGTTGCCGTTATGCGCGATGGCCGCGCCGCCCATGGCGAATTCGCCGAAAAAGGGCTGCACGTCGCGGATCGCGGTCTGGCCCTTGGACCCGGCGGTGGAATAGCGCACATGCCCGATGGCCAATGGGCCGGGCAGGGTTTCCATCAGCGATTGCTTGGTGAAATTGTCGCGCACATAGCCGAAGCGGCGCGCCGAATTGAACCCCTGTTCGGGGTCGTGGCAGACGATGCCGCCCGCCTCCTGCCCGCGATGTTGCAGGGCGTGCAGCCCGAGGGCCACGAAGTTCGCCGCGTCGGTCAGGCCGATCACGCCGAAGATACCGCACTCTTCCTTCAGCTTGTCATCATCGAAGGGATGGGCGGGGGGCATATGCTTGGACAAGGGGCAGCTCCGAATCCCGTCTGGCATTTGCGCCCTAGATAAGGGCTGCAACGGCGGATGTCACGAAACTATCACAACATGCCGACGGTTTGGCCCGGCGCCCGGGCCACGGGGACGCCACGTCAGTAGCGCGACAGAACCACGCCCGCCGCCACCAGACCCGCCGCCATCAGCCGCGTGGCCGAGATTTCGCGCGCGGCCATGCCGAAAAGCCCCATGTGGTCGATCGCCAGCGCCGCCACGATCTGCCCCAGGATCAGCACCGCGGACAGCGTCAGAACCCCCAGAACCGGCACGCTGTAGAGCGTGGCCCAGACGAGGAAGGCGCCAAGGATGCCACCGGTCAGCAGAACGCGCGGCGCACCCACCGCCGTCATCAGCTTGCCCCCGTCGCCATAAAGCAGCGTCGCCACGACCAGCAGCACGAAACCCACGCCGAAGGAAATCGTGGCCGCGCCCAGGCTGCTGCCGATATGGCGTCCGAGCGCCGAGTTGATCGGCGATTGCAGCGCGATGGCCGCACCGGCGACGGCCACGAGGATCATGGCGAATAGCGTGGTCTGGGGCATGTCGCGTCCTGTGAGCTTTGGGGCGGCGGGCCGCCCGCGATCATTCGGCCGGGGCGGTGTCGGGGGCGGCCTCGGGGGCGATGTCCGGCGTGGTTCTGGGCGCGGCCTCGGCCTCGGGCGCACCGGCCGGGGCGTCGCAGGCGCCGACCAGCTCCTCGTATTGGCGGGTGATCCAGCCAAGCGCCTGTTCGGGATTGCCCTCTTGGATGCGGTCGGTCATCTGGCTGAACACGCGCGCCGAGCGGCTGTCGTCGATCACCGCGATGTTCTGGCTGGTGATGACCGTCTCGTAGACGAAATAGGCGATCGCCACCAACAGGATGCCGCGCGCCACGCCGAACAGGAATCCAAGCCCCTGGTCCAGCCCACCCAGGGCCGACCGCTGAACCAGCGAGGAAAACAGCGGCGTGATGAGCGAAGCCACGATCAGCGCCACGGCAAAGACCGCCGCGAAGGCACCGATCATCGACAATTCGCAGCTGTCGGCGATGAAGTCGCCCACCACGGGCACTTCCTTGACCAGCGGTTCGACCTGCGGGGCGAAGATGAAGGCCAGGAACCCGGCTACGACCCAGCCCGCGATGGCCAGCGCCTCGCGCACAAGCCCGCGCGAGTAGGCCAGCAGCGCCGACAAGACGATGACCAGCGCAACCACGCCGTCGATGATGGTGAAACCGTCCATGCACTTCCCGTCCTGTCCCTCGGGGCGCTTATCCCGCGCCGAACACCTCACCCACGAACGCGGTCAGATCGCCCATCCGGGTGAGCGACAGGCCGCTGCTGCCGCCGGGTTTGCCCCCGGATGGCAGGATTGCCGATGTGAAACCAAGTTTTTGCGCTTCTTTCAACCTGTTTTCCGTCTGGCTGACCGGGCGCAGCGCGCCGGACAGGCTTATTTCGCCGAAAACCACCGTTTCGGCGGGGAGGCTGGCATCCTCGCGCGCGCTGAGCAGGGCGGCGGCCACGGCCAGATCGGCGGCGGGTTCGGAAATCTTCATGCCGCCCGCGACGTTGAGATAGACATCCAGCCCGGCAAACGGGATGCCGCAGCGCGCCTCGAGCACCGCCAGGATCATCGCCAGCCGCGCGCCATCCCAGCCGACGACCGCGCGGCGCGGCTGCGAATGCGGGGTCGGCGCGACAAGCGCCTGCATTTCCACCAGAACGGGCCGGGTGCCCTCGATCCCGGAAAACACCACCGAACCCGGCGTCGGGTCGCCCCGGCCCGACAGGAACAGTTCGGAGGGGTTGGCGACCTCGGACAGCCCGCTGCCCGTCATCTCGAAGACGCCGATCTCGTCGGCGGGGCCGAAACGGTTCTTGACGCTGCGCAGGATGCGGAACTGGTGACCGCGCTCGCCCTCGAAATAGAGCACGGTATCGACCATGTGCTCGACCACGCGGGGGCCGGCGATCTGGCCTTCCTTTGTGACGTGGCCCACCATCACCACGCTGGCGCCCTTGCGCTTGGCGAAGGTGGTCAGCTCGTGCGCGGCGGCGCGCACCTGCGCCACGCTGCCGGGCGCGCTGTCCACGTTGTCGGCCCAGACGGTCTGGATCGAGTCGATGATGACCAGATCGGGCGCCTCGGTTTCCAGCGTCGTCAGGATGTCGCGCAGGCTGGTCGCGGCGGCGAGTTTCACCGGCGCCTCGGCCAGTCCGAGGCGCTGCGCGCGCATCCGCACCTGCGCGCTGGCCTCTTCGCCCGAGACATAGACGGTCTTCAGCCCGGCCTGCGCGAAACGCGCGGCGCCCTGCAGGAGCAGCGTGGACTTGCCGATGCCCGGATCGCCCCCCACAAGTATCGCGCTGGCCGGCACCAGCCCGCCGCCCAGCACGCGGTCCAGCTCGCCCATTCCCGACGAGGTGCGCGCCGGCGGCGCTTCGGCGGCCGACAGATCGCTGAGCGGGACCGGCGTGCCGCGCCTCGACCCCAACGTTTTCGAGGCCGGGCCGGCCGACAGCGGCGCCTCTTGGGTGATGGTGTTCCATTCGCCGCAGGCGTCGCAGCGCCCCGACCACTTGGAAAAGGACGCACCGCAAGCCGTGCAGGTGAAGGAAAGGGATTTCGCCATGTCCGCGTCATGCCGCAAGGGGGCGGGTGCGTCAAACCCCTATTCGGCGGCTTTCTGCGACATGTCCACGACGCGGGTGTCGGGCGCGATCGTGTCCTCGTGGCCCAGTTCGGGCAGCAGGGAGCGCAGATCGTCGCGCAGGCGGTTCAACTGGCTGACCGCCACGCTTTCTTCCAGTTCGACCTGATGCGCCCAGTGGCGCAGTTCCTGGCAGACCTGCTTGGCGTGGTCGAGGCGGGCATTGAACGCTTCGACCTCCTGCTGGCGTTGCGTCAGGAACGCGCGGGCGCGCGCCACCTTTTCGTCGGAATAGACCTCGGCCAGCTCGCGGCTGATATGCGACATCTGCGCCGCGACCTCCAGCAGGGCGGGTTCCAGCGAGTCAAGGTCGGGGTGATCGCGCAGATAGGCCAACCGCTCGCGCACGGCATCGAATTCCGAACTGAGATCGAACAGCTCGCGCCGGTCGGCGGCATGGGCCAGCGCATAGGCGCGGGCCACGTCCTGCATCCCGATCTCGAACCGCCGATGCGAGGTTTCCAGCCGCAGCATCCGCCAGTTGGCCGGCAGGTAGACGCAGAGCAGCACCGCCAGCGCCGTGACCCCGATCTGCGCCACGCGCCCGGCCTCGGGATAAGGCGTGTCGCCGACATGAGCGGTAAATTCCAGCCAGGGCACCATGCCGAGCACCGCCAAGCCCGTCAGCGCCGTCAATGTGAGGGCGGCAACCACGAAGGCGACCAGCGCCAGCCGCTGCAGCAGGACCTGAAAGAAACAGAGAACCGATTTCACCTGACCGAACACGGGCTTTCCCCCCAGAAAGCGAACACCACGCCAGTATAGGCAATTTTTTGCCGATTGTCGCGATTTTCCTGCGGGGCGGCTCCGGGCAGGGCTGGCGGGCCTGCGAAAACGTGCCCTTAGCGCGGCATGTCGGCCGGGGGCGCGGGGCGTTTCCCGGTGCGCCAGCCGATCCCCAGCGAGGCGAGGATGCAGCCGGTGAACAGGTAAAGCCCCCAGGCGGTTTCGATCCGGCCGAGCCCGATGCCCTTGGCCAGCGTGATATAGACCGCGATCAGGAAGATGTCGGCCATGGCCAGCTTGCCCATGACATGCAGCACCGGCAGCACCTTGCGCCGCATCAGCCCGAAATGGATGAGCGCGAGCCCGATAGTCTTCAGGTAGGGCGCGAACAGCGCGAAGACCGTGACCACCAGCGCCAGGAAAACATCCGTCTGCCACAGGCTTTGCAGCCCCGAGATCACGCTGATTTCCGACAACCCGAAAAGCGGCAGGTCAATGCCTGCGCGCATCAGCGGCGCGAACCACGCGACCGGAAACAGGATCAGCAGGGACAGGTTGGCGAGTTTCAGCATCTCGGCCCCCCTGCGCTCAGGCGCCCCGCGCCGCGTGTCACCGGACCGCCTCGATCGGGCCCTCGGCGCGGCCGTGGATGAACTGGTCCAGATAGGGATCGCCCGAGTTGTCCATCTCGCCCACCGGGCCGGTCCACTTGATGACCCCGTCATGCAGCATCGCGACATTGTCGGCGATGGCGCGCACCGA
>JAASSQ010000204.1 GCA_021767845.1 Roseovarius sp.
GTGGCCATCGCCAAGGAAAGCGAAGACCTGCAAAGCGGCTTGCCGATCCTGGCCACCGTGGGATCGACGGCGCCGTTCATCGGCCTGTTCGGCACTGTCTGGGGTATCATGAACGCCTTTATCGAAATTGCCGAGCAGCAGAACACCAACCTCGCCGTTGTCGCCCCCGGCATCGCCGAGGCCCTGCTGGCCACCGGCCTTGGCCTGCTGGCGGCCATCCCTGCCGTAATCTTCTACAACAAGCTGAGCGCGGATGCGGATCGCATCGTCGCCAACTACGAGGCCTTCGCCGACGAGTTCGCGACCATTCTCAGCCGCCAGTTGGACTCGTGATCCGATGGGCGCGGGTGTGATCCAGAAAAACGGCGGCAATGGCCGCAAGCGGCGCGGGCGCGGCCGGGCGCGGCCGATGTCGGAGATCAACGTCACGCCCTTCGTGGACGTGATGCTGGTCCTGCTGATCATCTTCATGGTTGCCGCCCCGTTGATGACGGTGGGCGTGCCCGTCGAATTGCCCAAGACCGCCGCCAACGCCCTGCCGGGCGAAGAGGAAGAGCCCTTGACGGTGACGGTTACCGCCCAAGGCGAGGTCATGATCCAGACAAGCGAAGTGCCACGGGACGAACTGGTGGCCAAGCTACGCGCCATCGCGACCGAGCGCGACAGCACGCGCGTCTATCTGCGCGCCGACGGAGCCGTGCCCTATTCGGATGTCATGCAGGTGATGGGGGCGCTCAATCGCGGCGGCTTTGCCAATATCGGGCTGGTCACGGATACCGGCGGCCCCGAGTTGGACGGGCAGGGCGGCTGAAGGCGCTGTGGTGAATACCGGTCAGATCATATCCGGGGTGGGGCATCTGGCCCTTCTCGCCGTGGCCGTGTTCGGCGGTGCCTTCCGTTCCGAGCCGCTTCCGTTCGAGGTGACCGAAGTGACCGCGATCTCGGCCGAGGACTATGCCGCGCTGGTCGATGGGCCGCGTGCCCCCGAGGCCGTGGCGAACGTGGACACGCCGGACCCGCCCGCCGCAGGCGAAGGCACGCCGGAAATGACCTCGACCGCCGATGCGGCACCTGACCTGTCTCGGCCGGACGCGACCGAAACGCCGCCGCCGGATGCCACGCCCGAGGCTGTCGATCAGATCCCCGTGCCCGAGGCCGAGGTCAGCGACGAGCCGCCGGTTCTTGAGCCCCCGCAGGAGGATATGGCAGCCTTGGTGCCCGAGGTATCACCGCGCCCGCAACAGCGCCCGTCGCCCCGCGTCGCGCCCGAGCCGGTCGCGCCCCCGGAGCCGGATGTGGAAATCGACGATGTCGAGCGGCAGGATACCACCCCCGATGAGGACGCTGCCGAAACCGTCGAGGAAGACACCCAGGCCACCGCGCCCGAGGAAGCGGCCACCGAGATCGTGACCGAGGCCGAGGAAGCCGATGTCGCAAGCGCCGCGCCCTCGCGCTCCGTCCGGCCCCGCACGCGGCCCGCCCGCCCCGAGCCGTCCGAGCAGGAGACCGCGACCTCCGCGCAGCCGCAGACCGATGAAAGCGCCGTCAACGATGCCCTGGCCGAGGCGCTTGGCCAGGCCGGCGGCGCGGAGGAAGGCGCACCCTCCGGCCCGCCGCTCACCGCCGGGGAGAAGGATGCGCTGCGCGTTGCGGTGCAGAACTGCTGGAACGTGGGCTCGCTCAGCTCCGAAGCCCTGCGCACGACGGTCGTGGTGGGCGTGACGATGGGCGAGGACGCCAAGCCCGTGGTCGGCTCGATCGAGATGATCAGCGCCTCGGGGGGCAACGGCGCGGCGGCAAAACAGGCCTTCGAGGCCGCCCGCCGCGCGATCATCCGCTGTGGGGCGAGTGGCTATGATTTGCCGAAAGACAAGTATGATTACTGGCGTGATATTGAAATGACGTTCAATCCGGAGAAAATGAGGATCAAATGATGCAGAATATCCTGACCCTCCTTGCCGCGCTCATGCTTTGGGTGGCGCCGGCTTCAGCCCAGGACGGGCCGCTCCGGATCGAGATCACCGAAGGCGTGATCGAACCCTTGCCGTTTGCCGCGCCGGATTTCGTGTCCGACAGCGCCACCGGCGCCGAATACGGGCGGCGGATCGCGGATGTGATCGCCGCGGATCTTTCGGGCACGGGTCTCTTCCGCGAAATCCAGCCCGACGCCTTCATCAGCCGGGTGACCAGCTTTTCCAGTCCCGTCCAGTTTGCTGACTGGAAAGCGATCAACGCGCAAGCCCTGATCACGGGGGCTGTCAGCGTCGATGATGCGGGCAAGCTGGTGGTGCGTTTCCGTCTTTATGACGTGTTCGCGGGGCAGGAGCTTGGGCAGGGGTTGCAACTGGTCGGCACGCAGGACGGATGGCGCCGGATCGCGCACAAGGTGGCCGATCAGGTTTACAGCCGCATCACCGGCGAGGATCCCTATTTTGACAGCCGGGTCGTTTTCGTGGCCGAAAGCGGCCCGAAGGATCAGCGCGCCAAGCGGCTGGCGATCATGGACTACGACGGCGCGAATGTCAGCTACCTGACGGACAGCTCGTCCATCGTGCTGGCGCCGCGCTTTTCGCCGAATGGCGATCGCGTGCTTTACACCAGCTACGAAACCGGGTTTCCGCGGATTTACCTTCTTCAGGTGGGCACCGCGCAGCGGCGGGTGCTGGACACGCAGGAAGGCACGATGAGCTTCGCCCCCCGTTTCGGCCCGGATGGCCGGACGGTCGTATATTCCCTGTCGCGCGGCGGCAATACCGATCTTTACCGTATGGATATCGACAGCGGGGCCAGCACCCGCCTGACGAACGCACCGTCGATCGAGACGGCGCCCAGTTTCAGCCCGGATGGCAGCCAGATCGTTTTCGAGTCCGACCGTTCGGGCAGCCCGCAGCTTTACATCATGCCGGCCGGCGGCGGTGAGGCGCAGCGGATCAGCTTTGGCCAAGGTCGCTACGGCACGCCGGTCTGGTCGCCGCGCGGGGATCTGATCGCCTTTACCAAGCAATCGAAGGGGCGTTTCCATATCGGCGTGATGCGGACGGATGGCAGCGAAGAGAGGCTTCTCACGGCATCGTTCCTTGACGAGGGGCCGACATGGTCCCCCAATGGCCGCGTCATCATGTTCACGCGCGAGACGCAAGGCGCACAGGGCAGCGCGAGCCTTTACACGGTGGATATCACCGGGCGGAACTTGCGGAAGGTGCCGACCGATACGGGGGCCAGTGACCCGTCTTGGTCGCCGCTGCAGGAGTGAAGAGGATGCAAGTGCCGCGCATTTCCACGGTGCGGGCGCTGTGATAAGAACGGAACGGAAACCAACACGAAGAACGAGCGGGGCAACCACATGACCTATCTGAGCAAGACCTTACTTCTGTGCGCCGGCATGGCCTTGGCCGCCTGCGCCAATCCCGACCGGTTCGACAATGCCAACACGGTCGATCTGAACGCGCCCGGGGCCAACGGCATGTCCGGTGCCGCGGGCGATCCGACCTCGCCGGTCTATTTCCAGCAGACTATCGGCGATCGTGTCCTGTTCGCCGTAGATCAGTCGTCGCTGTCGTCCGAGGCGCAGGCGACTCTGGACGGGCAGGCGCAATGGCTGATGACCAATAGCGATTACAACGCCGTGATCGAGGGCCACGCGGACGAGCAGGGCACCCGGGAATACAACCTCGCGCTTGGCGCGCGGCGCGCGAACGCCGTGCACGAATACCTGGTCAGCAAAGGCGTTGCCGCAAACCGCCTCAAGGTGGTGAGCTATGGCAAGGAACGCCCGATCGAGCTGTGCAGCAACGAAGCGTGCTACGCCAAGAATCGCCGGGCCGTGACGGTCATCTCGGCCGTGCCGAGCAGCTGACACCAGCCGAGGAGGGTTCGGGATGCGTGCCTGTCTTGTCGTTCTGACCGTTATCGCGTTCAGCCTGCCGGGCCTCGGCATGGCACAGAATAAGGCGCGCACGCAGACCCTGGCAGATATCCGGCAGGAATTGTCAGTCCTGTATGTCGAGTTGCAGAAACTCAAGCGGGAACTGAACACGACCGGGGCAGCCGGGCAGCTTGGCAGCGGTGGCACCACTCTTGAACGGGTGAATGCCATTGAAAGCGAGGTTCAACGCCTGACGGCCCAGACCGAGGAACTGCAATTCAAGATCGAGCAGGTGGCCGAGGACGGCGCCAACAGGATCGGCGACCTGGAATTTCGCCTGTGCGAGCTCGAGGCTGATTGCGACATTGGCGCGCTTGGCGAAAGCACGACACTTGGCGGGATCGACACGACGGTTGCGGACGGGGCAGCGACGCAGACTGCCCCGCGGGACGAGGGCGACAGCGACGGCCCGCAGCTTGCCGTGAGCGAGAAGGCCGATTTCGACCGTGCGCAGGCGGCCCTGGAGGCAGGCGAAAACGCGAAAGCCGCCGAACAGTTCGCGGCGTTCCAGGATAATTACCCGGGCGGGCCGATGACGCAGCGCGCGGGGCTCTTGCGCGGGATCGCGCTTGAGCGCGCAGGCCAGATGAAAGAGGCGGCGCGCGCCTACCTGGATACGTTCAGCAGCGACCAATCGGGTCCACAGGCCGCGGAGTCGCTGTTCCGCCTTGGCACGGCACTTGGCGCGCTTGGCCAGACGGAACAGGCCTGTCTGACCCTGGCCGAGGTTGGCAACCGATTTCCCGGCGATGCGTCGGTGTCCGATGCACGATCCGCCATGGCCGACCTGGGCTGTCAGTGACGGGTCAGGCCGGCGCGCTGCGCGACCGGATCGCCGGTCACTTCCAGCCCGATCTTCCCAAGAGACTCGGCGTGGCCGTGTCGGGTGGCAGCGACTCCCTTGCCTTGCTCGTTCTGCTGAATGATTGGCGGCAATCCGGCGGGCCGGAGTTGCGGGCGGTCACCGTGGATCATGGCCTGCGCCCGGAAGCGGCGGATGAAGCGCAACAGGTTGCGCGACACTGTGCAAAGATGGGTATTCCGCATGACACGCTGACGTGGACGGGGTGGGACGGCCGCGGGAACCTGCCCGATCAGGCCCGCCGCGCGCGCTATCGCTTGATTGCGGATTGGGCACGGTCGCACGGGGTGGGCCATGTCGCGGTTGGGCATACGGCAGACGACCAGGCCGAAACGGTGCTGATGCGCCTTGCGCGTGAGGCCGGGGTCGATGGATTGTCGGGCATCCCTGATCGCCGGGTCCTGGAGGGGATCGTGTTCTGTCGTCCCGCGTTGCGGATCAGGCGGGAGGCGCTGCGCGATGTCTTGCGCGACCGGGGGCTGGACTGGGTCGAAGACCCGACCAATGCGGACATGCGATATGAGCGTGTTCGCGCCCGCGCGGCGCTGCAGGCGCTTGCCCCGCTCGGCATCAGCACGGACAGCCTGTCGGTTGTGGCCCGCCAGATGCGGGAGGCCAGCAACACCCTTAATTTCTACGCAAGCCGGGCGGCGCTACAGCATGTCGGTTTCCA
>JAASSQ010000205.1 GCA_021767845.1 Roseovarius sp.
CGTGCACACCCGGCAATCGAGCCTGGAAGAGATCTTCGTCGGGCTGGTGAAGGAGGACCCGGCATGAACCTGCGCGCGATCTGGGCCATCTACCTTTACGAGATGAAACGCTTCATGCGGACGCTGATGGAAAGCCTGCTGTCGCCCGTCATCTCCACCTCGCTTTACTTCGTGGTGTTCGGATCGGCCATCGGCAGCCGGATCGACCAGGTCGAGGGCGTCACCTATGGCGCGTTCATCGTTCCGGGCCTCATCATGCTGACCGTGATGACACAGGCAATTTCAAACGCCAGTTTCGGCATATACTTTCCCAAGTTCATCGGCACGATCTACGAGCTTCTGTCGGCGCCGGTGAATTTCCTTGAAATCGTGATGGGCTATGTCGGCGCGGCGGCCACAAAATCGCTCCTGATCGGCATCGTCATCCTTGCGACATCGGGCTTTTTCGTCGATCTGGACATCCTGCACCCGGCCGCGATGCTGGCCTTTCTGGTGCTGACTTGCCTGTCGTTTTCGCTGTTCGGGTTCATCATCGGGATCTGGGCCGAGAACTTCCAGCAGCTTCAGATCATCCCGCTTCTGGTCATCACGCCCTTGGTGTTTCTGGGCGGGTCGTTCTATTCTATCTCGATGCTGCCGCCCGCGTGGCAGACGGTGTCGTATTTCAACCCGGTGGTCTATCTGATCTCGGGGTTCCGGTGGTCGTTCTTCGGGCAGGCGGATGTGCCCGTCGGGCTGAGTCTGCTGGCGATCGCGGCCTTCACCGGCCTGTGCCTGTTCATCGTCTGGCTGATCTTCAAGACAGGTTATCGCATCAAATCCTGATGCGCGCGGCGGCGTGACTTATTTGCCGGCGCGGGCGGACTTTTTCGGCGCGGGCGCAAAATGCCGGGCGCTGCCGCCTTGTTTGTCGGCAACCGGCATTCTACATCCCGTCCCATGAAAGAGCGCATCCCCTTTCTCAACCGAGGGCCGCTGGTCTCGGTCATCCGCCTGAACGGCGCGATCGGAACCGGCAGCCGGGCGCAGTTGAACGACGAGGCGATGGCCGGGTCCATCGAGAAGGCGTTCAAGCGCGGCAAGCCCAAGGCGGTCGCGCTTGTCATCAATTCGCCGGGCGGCTCGCCCGTGCAATCCTCGCTGATCGCGGCGCAAATCCGGCGACTGGCCGACGAGAATGAGATTCCCGTTCACGCATTTGTTGAGGATGTGGCCGCTTCGGGCGGCTATTGGCTGGCGACGGCGGCGGACGACATATGGGTGGACGAGGCCTCGATCGTCGGGTCCATCGGCGTCATCTCGGCCAGTTTCGGCGCGCCGGTCCTGCTGGCCCGTCAAGGGGTCGAGCGGCGGGTTTATACCTCGGCCAAATCCAAAAGCTTCCTCGATCCGTTCCTGCCGGAAAAGGACGAGGACATCACCCGCCTGAAAGGCATCCTGGAACAGATGCACGGCGTGTTCGAGGCCCAGGTGACCGCACGGCGCGGCGACCGGCTCAAATCCGATGAAGACCTGTTCACGGGCGAATTCTGGCTGGGGCGGCGCGCGGTTGAACTGGGGCTGGCCGACGGTATCGGCCACGTGGCCCCGAAGATGAAAGAGCTTTACGGCGACAAGGTGCGCTTTGCCCAATACGGGCGCAAGCGCGGGCTGTTCCAGCGGTTCGGGATGAACATCGCCGAAGACGGCATCGCCGCGATCGAGGAGCGGGCGGCCTACGCGCGTTTCGGCCTCTGACGTGATCGTCAAGATTGTCATACTGTTCCTCGTCTTCATGGGCGTAATGGCGATGTTCGGGAAGCTGCGCTTTCCCGGCCAGCAGAAGCTGGCCTCGGCCAAGTGCCCGAAATGCGGCCGATTCCGCATCGGCAAGGGCCCCTGTCCCTGCGGAAAGGACAAGCGCAAATGATGCCGTGGATCCTTGCGACGCTGGGGCTGGTCATCCTGCTGCTGGCCGGCGACGCGCTGGTGAAGGGCGCGGTGAACCTCAGCCTGCGGGTGGGGGTGCCGGCCCTGATCGTCAGCCTGACGATCGTGGCTTTCGGCACCTCGGCGCCCGAATTGCTGATCTCGGTGAACGCGGTTCTGGATGACAAGCCGGGGCTGGCGCTTGGCAACGTGGTGGGATCGAACACCGCCAACATCCTGTTGGTGCTCGGGGTGCCCGCATTGCTGTCAGTGCTGCACACCAGCGAGTGCAACACGCGCAAGACCTATGTCTTCATGCTGATCGCGTCGGTGCTGTTCATCGGCCTGGCCTTTCTGGGCGAGTTCAACCTTGTCTCGGGGCTGATCCTGCTGGCGGCGTTGTTCGCCGTGCTGGCCGATGCCTTCCTCGAGGCCGGGCGCCACCGCCGTGCCAATGCCGAACTGATGCTGACAGCAGCCGATGACATCGAGGACGTGGAGGGCGCCGACCCGGACATGCCGTGGTGGCAGATCGGTGTTTTCCTGGTGCTGGGGCTGATCGGCCTGCCGCTTGGTGCCGACCTGCTGGTGGACAATGCCTCGATCATCGCGCGGCAGTACGGAGTCAGCGACTCGGTGATCGGGCTGACGCTGGTGGCGCTCGGCACGTCGCTGCCCGAACTGGCGACCACCGTCATGGCCGCGCTGCGCAAGCAGGCGGACGTGGCGCTTGGCAACGTCATCGGGTCGAACATGTTCAACCTGCTTGCCATCATCGGGATCACCGCCATCGTCGGCCCGATCCCGGTGGACCCGGAATTCCTGCGCTTCGATCTCTGGGTGATGCTGGGGGCGTCGCTTCTGATCATCCCGTTCGTGTTCTTCGGCCGCGATATCGGCCGGACCTGGGGCGTGGCCTTGACGGGGCTTTACATGGCCTATGTCATCGTCGTGCTCTCTTGAGGAAAGGCCGCAGGCATGACGACAGCATTGGTGACCGGGGCGGGCAAACGGCTGGGGCGCGCGATGGCGTTGGAACTGGCGCGGCGCGGTCATGACGTGGCGGTCCACTATGCCACCAGCAAGGACGAGGCCGAGGATGTTGCCGCAGACATCCGGGGGCTGGGGCAACAGGCCGTCTGCCTTCGGGCCGACCTGCTGAAAGAGGCCGAGGTGCAGCGCCTCTTGCCGCAGGCGGCCGAGGCGCTCGGGGCGCCGATCACCTGCCTCGTGAACAACGCCTCGATCTTCGAATACGACAACATCGAAACCGCAACCCGCGACAGTTGGGACCGGCACATGGAAAGCAACCTGCGCGCGCCGTTCGTCCTGACCCAGGCGCTTGCCGCACAGGTGCCCGAGCCCGCGCAATGCGACATGGGCGAACCCGTGGCCCGCGGCCTGGTCATCAACATGATCGACCAGCGGGTGCGCAAGCTGACCCCGGAATTCATGACCTACACGCTGGCCAAGATGGGGCTTTGGGCCTTTACCCAGACCGCCGCGCAGGCGCTTGCCCCCCAGGTGCGCGTCAACGCGATCGGCCCCGGCCCCACCCTTCGGGGCCATCGCCAAAGCGAAACGCACTTCCGCAACCAGCGCGGATCCACCGTGCTCAACCGTGGCGCAAACCCCGCCGATATCGTCGCGGCTCTGGCCTATTTCCTTGAGGCGCCCGCGGTTACCGGGCAGTTGATCTGCGTGGATGGCGGCCAGCATCTGGGCTGGCAGACCCCGGATGTGCAGGGTGTCGAATGATACCCGGCGGCCAGAGTTGTGCACGTCAAACCTGAGCGCCACAAAGCTGTTACAAATTCTTTAATGCTTTCAGTGCTTTGTGTGCATGGGAAGTTTTTATCAAGTAATTTCAGGCACTTGCAAAACCGCACAAAAATTAGGCAGGTTAACGAAATCACCCAATTTCAACGGAAAAATCCGGTTTCCCAAAACTTGCCCCCAATCTTATCCACAAGTTCCGTGGACAGGTTTCCTCTTGCTCAAGTCGGGATAAGATTGCAGCCAGTTCCGAGAATCATATCTCAATCAACATGCCCGAGCAGACAACAGAAGACCGCCCCCCAACCGGCCACACGGTAATCCAGTCTTATCTCAAGACGCTGGACTCCTCGCCCGGCGTCTACAGAATGCTGGATGCCCAGGCACGGGTGCTTTACGTGGGCAAGGCGCGGAACCTGCGGGCGCGCGTGTCGAACTACGCCCGGCCCACCGGGCACACGCCGCGGATCGCGCGGATGATCTCGGAAACCGCGTCGATGATGTTCCTGACGACCGCGACCGAGACCGAGGCGCTGTTGCTGGAACAGAACCTCATCAAGCAGCTCAAGCCGCGCTACAACGTGCTGCTGCGCGACGACAAGAGCTTTCCCAACATCCTTGTCACCGGGCACGACTTCCCGATGATCAAGAAACATCGCGGCGCCAAGAAGGAAAAGGGCCACTATTACGGCCCCTTCGCCAGCGCCGGCGCGGTGAACCGCACATTGGGGCAGTTGCAACGGGTCTTTCAGCTGCGCAACTGCACCGATACGCAATTCGAAAGCCGCACCCGGCCCTGCCTGCAATACCAGATCAAACGCTGCACCGCGCCCTGCGTGGGCTATATCAGCAAGGCCGACTATGCCGCGGCCGTCAAGGATGCCGAACGCTATCTTTCGGGCCGATCCACCGAGATCCAGGACAAGCTGAAGGCCGAGATGGCCAAGGCGTCGGAAGAAATGGAGTTCGAACGCGCCGCCGCCCTGCGCGACCGCATCAAGGCGCTGACGCAGGTGCAGACCGCGCAAGGCATCAACCCCCGCACCGTGACCGAGGCCGACATCCTCGCGCTGCACCTGGAAAAGGGGCAGGCCTGCGTGCAGGTGTTCTTCATCCGGGCCGGGCAGAACTGGGGCAACCGCGATTTCTACCCCCGTGTGGGCGCCGATGTCGAAGAGGCCGAGGTGCTCGAAGCCTTCCTCGGGCAGTTCTACGACACCAAGGAACCCGCGCGGCAGATCATCCTGTCGCATCCGATCGAGAACCCCGACCTGATGACCGAGGCCCTGACCGAGAAGCTGGGCCGCAAGGTCGAACTTCTCGTGCCCAAGCGCGGCGAGAAGGCCGAGTTGGTCGATGCCGCGCTGCGCAATGCCCGCGAAAGCCTGGCGCGCAAGATGGCCGAGACCGCGACGCAGGGGAAACTGCTGAAAGGGCTGGCCGATGCCTTCGACCTGCCCGCGCCGCCGCAGCGGATCGAGGTCTATGACAACTCGCATATCCAGGGCACGAACGCCGTGGGGGCGATGATCGTGGCCGGGCCGGACGGCCTGATGAAGAACCACTATCGCAAGTTCAACATCAGGGGCGAGGACCTGACCCCGGGCGACGATTTCGGCATGATGAAAGAGGTGCTGACCCGCCGCTTCAAGCGCCTGTTGAAAGAGGACCCCGACCGCGACCAGGGACAGTGGCCCGACCTGCTGCTGATCGACGGCGGCGCGGGCCAGGTCAGCGCGGTGGCC
>JAASSQ010000206.1 GCA_021767845.1 Roseovarius sp.
GTGGCGCCGCGACTGCCCCGACATCACCCTGCGCTCGACCTTCATCGTGGGCTATCCCGGCGAAACCGAGGACGAGTTCCAAACCCTGCTCGACTGGCTGGAAGAGGCGCGGCTCGATCGCGTCGGCTGCTTCAAGTATGAAAACGTCGAGGGCGCGCGCTCCAACGCCCTGCCCGATCATGTCCCCGACGAGATCAAGCAGGACCGGTGGGAACGCTGCATGCAAAAGGCGCAGGCCATTTCCGAGGCCAAGCTGGCCGCCAAGGTCGGCACGCACCAGCCTGTGATCGTCGATGACATCGACGCCGACGGGATCGCCACCTGCCGCACCAAGGGCGACGCACCCGAGATCGACGGTTGCCTCTTCATCGACGACAACACCGGCGGGCTGTCGGTAGGCGACATCGTCACGGTCGAGGTGGACGAGGCCGGGGACTACGACCTCTGGGGGCGCTTGATTGCACGATCGGGCTGAGCCCGCCGCAACGTCAGCGCCCTCTCGCCGAAAATTTCTGCTATTCTTAAAATGTTAACCTTGTCGTGTCACACCGGAGGCATGATCGACTTGTCCTATCCCGATTACACTCGCGCCGAACGCATTGCCGACGGTATCGTCCATATCGTCGGCATCTGCGCCGCGATCACCGGTATCGCGCTGCTCTTCACCCTCTGGGCTTTTCACATGGACGGCCCGACGCTGGCGGCGACCATTCTTTATTCCGGCGCGCTGATCGTGATGCTGACCGCATCGGCCGCCTATCACATCGCCGCGCACACCTCGGCACGCCCGATCCTGCGGCGGCTCGATCACGCGGCGATCTATGTCAAGATCGCCGGCACCTTCACGCCGCTTGCCGTTCTCCTTGGCACCGCGTTCGGATATGTCGTCGTCGCGATCGTCTGGACATTCGCGCTGATCGGCGCGGTGGCCAAGCTGATGACGGCACCGGGCAAGATGACCACCGGCTGGCTTCCTTATGTCGCCCTTGGCTGGGCCGGGCTGGCGCTGCTGGTCCCGCTCGTGCCGGTTCTGCCCGGGCTCAGCCTGACGATGATCGTGGCGGGCGGGCTGCTTTATACCGGGGGCGTCATGTTCTACTGCTGGGAAAGCCTGCGCTTTGCCAACGCGATCTGGCACACCTTCGTCGTGATCGCCTCGGCCTGTTTCTTCATCGGGATTACCGCCGCTGTCGCGCAGGTCGCCTGAACCCGGCCGGGAAGGGTTAACGCTCCGTTAATGCCGTGCGCAGGTGAAAGGAAATCTTAACAGGGCGCTGACAGAACGCTAGGGTGCCTCCTGTCCAAGCAGAGGATGAGGGATCGCCATGTTCCATGTCAGCACCACCTGCCCGGATCTTGACACCGCACGCGCCTTGGCAAGCGCCATGCTCGAAGCCCGGCTGGCCGCCTGCGCCAACATCACGCCCGGCGTCCTGAGCCTGTTTCACTGGCAGGGTACCATCGCCGAGGAAGAGGAAGTGACCCTCGTCTTCAAGACCCGCGCGGCGCACCGCGCCAGTCTTGTCTCATTGCTGGAAGAGCATCACCCCTATGACCTGCCCGTCATCACGTGGGAAGAGGTCGGGGCCAGCTCGGATGCCGAGGCGTGGCTCTCCGAGGAAACCGGCGGAGACTGACACGCTGCAGTCCGCCCCACCGGTCTGGACGATCCGCCGCGCCGGGATACCTTCCGCGCAGGAGGACGCCATGACCGACCGGACCCGCGTGCTGTATAACGCCGACTGCCCCGTGTGCAGTTTCGAGATCGATCACTACGCCCGCTACAGCGCGGCGGAAAAGCTGGGCATCGGGTTCGATGATCTGAATGCCTGCGACCTCGAGCCCTACGGCGTCGCGCGCGAGGACGCGGCCCGCCGCCTGCATGTCCTGAAGGACGGCAAGGTGTTTTCCGGGATCGACGCCTTCCTGGTGCTTTGGCGGGACATGCCACGCTACCGCGTTCTGGCGCGGATCATCGGGCTGCCCGGTGTCCGGCATCTGGCCTCGGGTGTCTATGATTACCTTCTCGCCCAGGCGCTCTACGGCTGGGACAAACGCCGCCGCGCGCGCAGGAGGTCACGTGACGCGGTCCGTTGATCAGGGGGCAAGGCGCTCGGCCAAGGCGTTGAGAATGCTGCAATTCGCGCAATGCTCCGGCACCTGCGGGGCCCCCGCCCCGTTCTCCGCCAGCCATGCCTCGCAACGCGACACGTTCGGGCATTGGCGGCAGTTGGTGACCATGTCGGCATATGCGCGTGCCGACAGCAGACCTTGCGCCATGGCCTCGGACAGGCTGACATCGACGGCTCGGGCGACAGACCGTGTCAGCCAGAAATGCAACGTGGGGTCGCCGAGATAGGCAATTTGCGCCGTCATGTCGCCTCCATTTCCTGATCGGCCCGCAGCACCGCCAGGCGGGCGCGGTTCCTGCAACGCGCTGGCGCAACCGCGCACTGGTCGGTGTCGCGCATCCACTCCCGGCAGCCCTCCGTCCAGTTGCAGGCGCGGCAGGCCGCGACCATCCCGGCCCAGTCAGCATTCGTGATCCGCCCGTCCCGGAACGCCGCCACGAGATCGACATCCGTTTTCCGGGCCATGTCCAGCAGCAACCAGTAATGGCTGCGCATGTCACCGAGGGGCGGCATCTCAGCCCCGCTTTCCGGCTTTCAGGCGTTCGAACAGGTCACTGTTGCGGCAAACCTCCGGCGCGGCGCCGCCCGTTTCGGCTTGGGCATCAAGCCATTTTTCGCATTCATCCGGGTTCGAGCAGCCGGAGCAGGCCAGCACGGCATCGCTCAGCCCGTCGAAATCCAGCTTGCCTTCCATGATCTTTTGTTCGAGGTCGACACCAAGCGTCGTCGCCATCCGGTCGACAAGGGCTGCGTGTCGTTTCAGGGTGGTGCTTGCGGGCATTTCGGCCTCCATTCTGGGGCCTCACTGATCCGTGGGCCTGCCGAGAACGCTACCGCAAGGGCGCAAATCGGGCTTTGACCTGTGTCAAGACGGTTCGGCGTCGATATAAGCGCGCACGCAGTCCTGCACATGGCGGAAACGGTCCCCGCCCAGATGCTTGCCCCCGAACCACCGCGTAACGACCACGACGTGGTCCCTGAGCCCCTCGCGCTCCAGCATCCGCAGGATCACCATGCCGGCACCCGCCTCGCCATCGTCGCCCTTCAGCGGCGTTCCGTCCGACAGAAGTGCGGCCCAGGTGTTGTGGGTCGCCTTGGCGAATTTCTTGTCTTTCTTCAAAGCCTTGAGGAACGCGTCTATGTCGTGCCGCCCCTGCACGGGATTGCCGGACACCGCGTATTTCGAGCCGCGGTCGCTGATCACGCCGGTCAGTTGCCGCATCACAGTTGCGAATTCACGCGGCGGACGGTCTCGATCCGCTGTGCATTGGGCGGGTGCGTGCCCAGGAACCGGTCGCCCGGATCGGGAATACGGGTGAAGAACGCGGCGCCGCGCACCGGATCGAACCCGGCCCGCTTCGTGATGACCGTTCCGATGGCATCGGCCTCGAGTTCGTATTCCTTGGAATAGCTGCGCGCGCCCACCGACGCCCCGAGATCCGAGGCCGTGCGCACCGCATCCGCCCCCGCGCCACCAAGCGTGGCAAGCCCGCCAAGCAGGATCGCGCCGGCCATCGCGTTCTGTTGCTGGCGGGGGATATGGCCCGCGATGTGATGGGCCGCTTCATGGCCCATGACAAAGGCAAGCTCGTCGCGGTTGCGCACCTCGGCCAGCATCGGCAGTGTGAACGCGATGATCGGACGCCCCGTGCGGTCCAGCGTCTGATAGGCATTCACCCCCTGCCCGGGCCGATCGTCCACGACAATCCTGAAATCGCAATTGGTGCCGCCGGCCGTCTGCTGCCGACAGAAGCGTTCCGACACCGGCTCGACCGCCTTGACCACCGACACGAAGCGATCGACATCAGCGCGCGTCGGCGTCGGCGCTTTCTCGCGCACGCTTTGCTGCGGTTGCGCGGGCCCTTGTGGGGCTGGTGTGGTTGTGACGCATCCGGTCAGGACGCACAGGCAAAGGAGTGTGATCCAGCGCATTTCGAAACCCAGTATTGCTTTCGATCCGGGAAATTAGCAGATTTTCACGCGGGTGACAGCCACTATCAAGGGACCAACCCGAACTTGCAAAGACCTGCCAAGCGGTTAGTCTCGCGGCATGTTTTCGATTGAGCATGAATTCGACTCGACCGTAGTGACCCTGGTTGATGACGGCGGACAGCCCTTGCAGGAAGATGTCATCATCAACGCGTTCGAGGAATGCGTGACGGTGGAGCAATACGACCCCCGCACCGACCGTGTCGAGAAAATCACCCTGTCCATGGCCCAGCTTCGGGATCTGGGCGCGGCTCTGAACTTGCCCGAAGGCGTCTATACGCTGGCGCATAGGAAGAACGAGTGAGGCATCGCGACAAACTGAAATTATATAATATACTCAATTACTTAAATACCTCCGGTCAAGGGCTGCACGGCACATCGCGCAGGGCGTTTCCCCTTGTGACCGAATCTCGAACCCCGGCCCTTGCCGTGCGCGCTTGGGGTTGACCCTGTCGCGCCCTGCCCCGACATACAGGCAGGATCGCAGATCAGGACAAGGACGCCCATGCCCGACCGCAACCAAGCCGCCCTCGACTTTCTACTGAGCCGGCGGTCACGCCCGGCCAAGACCCTGACGACGCCCATTCCGTCCCGCGACGCGCTGACCGAGATCCTGACCGCGGCCGCGCGCTGCCCGGATCATGGCAAGCTGGAACCGTGGCGGTTCATCGTGCTGGAGCGGCCCGCCCTGACCCGGCTGGCGGAGTTGGTCGAGGCGCGTGGACGGTCGCTCGGGCGGGACGAGGCCGACATCGCGAAAGGCCGCAAGCAATTCGACGACAGCCACCTGGCCGTGGCCGTGATCGAGGTGCAGAAACCGTCCGAGAAAATCCCGTCCATCGAACAAACCTATTCCACCGGCGCGGTCTGCCTGGGGCTTGTGAACGCGGCGCTGGCGGCGGGCTGGGGGGCCAACTGGCTGTCGGGCTGGCCCGCGCATGACAGGGGCTTCGTCGAAACCGGATTGGGCCTTGAGACGCACGAGCGCGTGGCCGGGTTCATCCACCTGGGCACCGAAACCAGCACCCCGCCGGAGCGGCCGCGCCCCGATCTCGACACGATCACGACATGGGTGTCGGAATGATTTTCACCTCCTTTTTCAAGGCCCTGGCCCAGATCGGCGACCCGCGGTTCCGCAAGGTGCTGTGGCGTGGCCTGGGGCTGACCCTCGGCCTGCTGACCGCGATCACGGCGGTTCTGGTCTGGGGCATCGGCTGGCTGGTGGGGGACGCCGTCACCCTGCCGCTTCTGGGCGAGGTGCAGTGGGTGGATAACGTCCTGAGCTGGGCCTTTGTCGCGCTGATGA
>JAASSQ010000207.1 GCA_021767845.1 Roseovarius sp.
CGATGCCTTTCCCGCGCTGCTGGTGGATTGGCAGATCAACGACCGCTGGAGTTTCGGCACGGGCAGCGGGCTGGCCGCGACGCGGGGGCCGGGGCTGCGGCTGAGCTATGCCTATAGCGATGCGCTGGATCTCGGGCTTGGCGTGCGGCTGGAACAGTCGGAATTCCGGCTGGATGAGACCGGGCTTGCCCCCGGCGGCGTGGGCGAGGACCGCAGCATCCCCGTCGTGATCTCGTTGGACTACAATCCCAATCCGGGTGTGTCGGTCAGCGGCTTTGTCGGCGCGGCCTTCGACGGGGAACTGACCGTCGAGGATGCACGCGGCGTGACGATCCGCAAGGAAAGCTATGACACGGCGCCGGTGGCGGGGCTGGCGGCGCGGCTGCGGTTCTGAGGCCGGCTCGGCAGGGCGGGCCGGAACGGATAGACTGGCGCCATGTATGCCATCTCGCTGACCTCGATCCCGCCGCGCCTTGACCGGCTGGGGCCGTTGCTGGATGCGCTTCTGGCGCAGCGGCCCGCCCCGGCGCGGGTGCTTCTGACCCTGCCGCGCCGCTATGCACGGTTTCCCGGCCCGGTCGTGCCCCCCGCCCTGCCCGACGCGGTCGAGATCCTGTGGCACGACACCGATCTTGGCCCGGCGACCAAGGCGCTGCCTGCGGCCCGCGCCCTGGCGGGGCGTGTCGATCGGCTGATCTGGTGCGATGACGACTGGATCGCCGGGCCGGGCTGGGCGCGCGCCCTGATCGAGGCGGCGGGGCCGGATGAGGCGGCGACCGGACAGGGATTTTCCGTCGCGCGGCTGGGGCGCGCGGGCGGCACAAGGGTGCTTGGCCACGTGGATATCGCGCAGGGGTTTTCGGGTGTTCTGGTGCGGCCCGAGTGGCTGACCGGGCCGGAGGCCGAGCCGCCGCAGGCGGCCTGGGCGGTAGATGACATCTGGCTGTCAGGGATATTGGCGCGGCGGGGCATCGGGCTGCGCGATGTGCCCGCGGCGCGGCGCGCGCTGCGCCCGGCGTTTGACGATGGCCACGCCTTGCAGGATGCGATGATCGGCGGGCGCGACCGGCATGAGGCCAACGTCGCCTGTCTGGACGCGCTGCACGCGCGGTTCGGGATCTGGCCGGAGAGGTCTTGACCGGCATCAGGGCCGCGCCCCGCTTCGGGGCGCCGCCGTTCAGCGTTCGGTCAAAGCAGCATCAGTGCACCGTCACCGGCGTCATGTTGTTCTGCCGCGCGAGGATGAAGGCCAGCCGCCGGTCGCGCACCAGCGCAAGGCGTTCGCCCTCGGCCGAATGGAGCGCATAAAGCGTCTCGCTGCCCATGGCCTGTTCGCGCATGTCCTCGGGAAGGTCCGCCACGTTCACGGGCCGGACATAAACGATGGCACGGCCCTCTTCGGCGCCGAAATCGTATCTGGTATCCATGCTGTGTTACCCCTTGTTGATCTTGATCCTCTGCACCACGGTTTCGGGTTCGGCGCGGGTCAGGTCCACGTGCAGCAGGCCGTTTTCCATGATCGCCTCGCCCACCTCGACACCATCGGCCAGCACGAAGGAGCGCTGGAACTGGCGCGCGGCGATGCCGCGATGCAGATAGACCCGGTGCTCGGCGTCGTCGCCCTGACGGCCCCGGATCACCAGTTGGCGGTCCTCGACCGTGATCGACAGGTCGTCCTCGGAGAAGCCGGCGACGGCCAGCGTGATCCGGTAGGAGGTGTCCGAGGTCTGTTCGATGTTGAAGGGGGGGTAGCCCTCGTTCCCGGATTTGGCGCTGCGTTCCAGCATCCGTTCCAGTTGCTCGAAGCCGAGCATATAAGGGTGCGACCCCAGTGACAGTTTCGTCATCGGCACGTCCTTCTGCAAAGCGACAGTCCTTGCCGGGCCCCGTTCCGGCGACCCGACAGGGCAAATATGGGGGCGCCGCGCGGCCCGCGCAAGGGCTTTGCCATGCGGCCCAAAACGGGTATCTTCATGGCCTCTGGCCCCGATAAGGAATCACGCAGATGAACGCCTTCACCGATCTGTCCATGAAGTCGGACGAAGTGCTGCGCGTCGAGCTTGAGGAATTCCGCCGCCAGCATCACGACCTGGACCAGGCGATCACCGCACTGCAGGACCGCGGCTCGAGCGATCCGCTGACCATCAAGCGGCTGAAAAAGCAGAAACTTCAGATCAAGGACCGGATCGCCTATATCGAGGACCGGCTCTACCCCGACATCATCGCCTGACCCCGATTGCGTCGCGGCGCGTGACAGGTATAGTGCGCGCTCCAAACGCGAGGGCCATTGATATGGGCAAGGTCAAAACGGGCATCATCATGGGCAGCCAGTCGGATTGGCCGACCATGCGCGCCGCCGCCGAGATCCTGGACGAGCTGGAGGTGCCCTTCGAGGCGCGGATCGTCTCGGCGCACCGCACGCCGGACCGGCTGTGGGAGTATGGCCGCACCGCCGCCGAGCGGGGCTTGCAGGTCATCATCGCGGGCGCGGGCGGTGCGGCGCACCTGCCCGGCATGATGGCCTCGAAGACCCGCGTGCCGGTGATCGGCGTGCCGGTTCAGACCAGGGCCCTGTCGGGCGTGGACAGCCTCTATTCCATCGTCCAGATGCCCAAGGGCTATCCCGTGGCCACCATGGCGATCGGCGCCGCGGGCGCGGCCAATGCCGGGCTGATGGCGGCGGCGATCCTGGCCAATGGCGACCCGTCGCTGGCGCAGCGCCTCGATGACTGGCGCACCGCCCTGTCCGCCTCCATTCCTGATGAGCCGCAAGATGACGACTGATCCCCTGACCACCGGCGCCACCATCGGCATCCTGGGCGGCGGGCAGCTTGGCCGGATGCTGGCGGTTGCCGCCGCGCGCCTTGGCTTCAAGACCTGCGTGTTCGAGCCGGGCGGCGATTGCCCGGCCAGCCACGTGTCGAATTTCCATTTCAAGGCCGACTACGAGGACGAGGCGGCGTTGGAGACATTCGCCGCCGCCGTGGACGTGGTGACCTATGAATTCGAGAACATCCCCACCTCGGCGCTGGACGTGCTGGACCGGCTGGGCAAGCCCGTGCGCCCCGGCCGCGCCGCCCTGCGCGTGAGCCAGGACCGGCTGACGGAAAAGGCGTTCCTGTCGAATCTCGGCCTGACGACCGCGCCGTTCGCCGCCGTGGACGACAAGGTGGACCTGGCCGAGGCGGCCGAGGAGATCGGCCTGCCCGCGATCCTGAAGACCCGGCGCTTCGGCTATGACGGCAAGGGCCAGGCGCGGATCGCGACCGAGGCCGACGCCGAGCAGGCATTGGCCGACATGGCGGGCCAGCCCGCGATCCTGGAAGGGGTCGTGGCGTTCAGCCACGAGGTGTCGGTGATCGGCGCGCGAAACGCCGCCGGCGACGTGGCCTGTTTCGACCCCGGCGAGAACGTGCACGAGGGCGGTATCCTGCGCACCACCACCGTGCCCGCGCGGCTGAGCGCGGCGCAGCGCACCGACGCGGTCCTGCTGACCGGGCAGATCCTGAACAAGCTGGATTACGTGGGCGTCATGGGGGTGGAGCTGTTCGTCACGGCCCAAGGGCTGGTGGTGAACGAGATCGCCCCGCGCGTGCACAATTCCGGGCACTGGACACAGCAGGGCTGCGCCATCGACCAGTTCGAGCAGCATATCCGCGCCGTGGCGGGCTGGCCCTTGGGCGATGGCAGCCGCTATGCCGACGTGGTGATGGAGAACCTGATCGGCGAGGACGTGGAACGCATCCCGCAGATCGCCAAGGAGGCGGGCGCGTCGATCCATCTGTACGGCAAGGCCGAGGTCAAGCCGGGGCGCAAGATGGGGCATGTGAACCGCGTGACGCGCGGCTGACCCGGCCCTTGCACTGATCCGCAGCGCGGCTTGGGGGCCCTGCCCCCGCCGCGGCCCTGCGGGCCGCGACTCCCCCGGGATATTTCCGAACAGAAGAAGGCGGGGGCGGCTACTCGCCCAGCATCCACTGCCCGTCGGGCCAGAAGGCGTGGAAGGCGAAGGCGAAGAGCACGTCATGCGGCACGTCACGGCCCTGCGCGTCGCGGACGCGCACCGCGCCGACCTCGCGGCCTTCCGCGATCCGGTCGGTATCCAGCGCCGAGGCGTGGCCGGCGGCCCATGCGATCGTGACACCGGCCTCGGACACGCCGCCTTCGCGGCGCACACGCGTCAGCGGCCAGGCCCGGTCGCCCACCCGCACCACCCGCTCCAGCGGCACGATGCCGTGCGGCGGGGCCTCGCCCGAGTAGAGAAAGGGCCGCGCCGCGCTGTCATAGCCGCGATAGGGGTTGCGCCCGTAGTCGCGCGCGTAATCCGGCTCTGCCATGACGCGGCCGTTGGGATGGCGGTTGCGGAAGGCTTCCCAGCTTTCCATCCACGCGGGGCGTTGCGTGAGCGCGGTGCCAGTCAGGTCGCCGACGATCGCCTCGCCCACCGCCTGTTGCCACCAGCTTTCGGTCTGGCGGTCATACATGATCATGTCCGAGTGCCGCAGCTTGCCCGAGACGCCGAAGTCCAGCACGCCGTGGCGGGTGCGGCGGTCGAAGACCATCGCGGAATTGCACAGCGGGCAGAAGGTGACGGCCACGGGCACGCCGCCCACCGTGTCGTTCACGATTTCGTGCCAGGTGAGGTAGCGGATGGGATAGGCCCGTGGGGCGGCGCCGTCGATGTCCACGGTGATGACGGGTTCGCGTGCGCCGAGGCCGGTCTTTTCGGCCACCGGGACGAAGGCAGGGGCGCTGAGCGCCGGGATGCCATCCTTGGGCGGGCCGCCCGAGATGATCTCGGACCAGGTGTCCACGCTGGTCGTGGTGAAATCGGTGCGCGGCCATTCGTGTTTCCAGAAAGACGGGTCGGCGGCGGCCATCTGGGCGATGAGCGCCAGCGCGGCGGCGATCAGCAGGGTGAGGCGGGGCAGGGTCAGGCGGGGCATGGCGGGCCTCCGGGAAGGACGGGGTCCCATGATGCCTGCCCCCGGCCCGTCCGCAAACCCCGTCACACGGCAAAGTGACGCGCCGTGTGCGGGCTCAGCGCCCGTCGCGGTCGCGCGCCTTCATGGTGCCGATCGCCCGGTCCCAGCGGCGTTCGCGCAGCAGGCGGCGGAAAGCGCGTTCCAGTTCGGCGGTGCCGTCGCGCCGATACCAGCGCCCGTGGGCGAGGATCACCCGCTCGGGCGCCCAGGCGATCATCCGCTCGATATCCTCGGCCAGCGCGGCCTTGTCGCGGAAGCTCCAGCGCATGTCGGGCGGCATGGTGCCGTCGCCGTCGTCGATGCCCGCGATCCAGACGATCGGGCGCACCCAGACCGGCAGCTTGGCGGTCTCGAACGCCTCGATCAGGTCGGTCAGGATGAGGGTGCGGCTGGCGCGGTGAAAGAACACCGCCTCGCGGTGCAGCTTGCTGCCGCGCACGA
>JAASSQ010000208.1 GCA_021767845.1 Roseovarius sp.
CCATCGTCACGCCGAAGAGGCGGTCCATCCGGCTCATGGTGACGGCGTGGTGGGTGATGATGAGAAAGCGGGTTTCGGTGCGGCGGCACATCTCGTCCAGAAGGTCGCAGAAACGGCCGACGTTGGCATCGTCGAGCGGCGCATCGACCTCGTCCAGCACGCAGATCGGCGCCGGGTTTGCAAGGAACACGGCGAAGATCAGCGCCAGCGCCGTCAGGGTCTGTTCGCCCCCCGACAACAGCGACAGGGTGGCCAGTTTCTTGCCCGGCGGCTGGCACATGATCTCCAGCCCGGCATCGAGGGGATCGTCGCTTTCGACCATGACGAGGTTGGCCTCGCCGCCGCCGAACAGGTGGCGGAACAGCATGGCAAAGTTGGAATTGACCTGTTCGAACGCGGTCAGCAGGCGTTCGCGCCCCTCGCGGTTGAGGCTGGCGATGCCGCTGCGCAATTCGCGGATGGCCTGTTCCAGATCCTCTTTCTCGGCCACGAGCGTGTCATGTTCTTCCTGCACGTCGCGGGCGTCTTCCTCGGCGCGCAGGTTCACCGCGCCAAGGGCATCGCGCTGTCGTTTCAGGCGGTTCACATCGGCTTCGATCGCTTCTGACGCCGGCATGTTTTCGGGATCGGCATCGAGCCGCTCCAGGAGCTTGTCGGGCGTGGTGTCCTGTTCCTCGGCGATGCGTTCGGCGGCATAGGCGAGAGCGTCGCGCGCGGCATCGCAACGGGCCTCGGACCGGGCGCGGGCCTCGCGCGCCTCGGAGGCGTGGCGCTCGGCGTCGCGTTCGGCGGTCACGGCCTCGCGCGCGGCGCTTTCGGCGGCGGAGAGCGCGTCGGCGGCCTCGGCGCGGCGGGCCTGTGCCTTGTCGATCTCGGTGCCCAGTTCGGCGCGCTTGGCGGCGATTTCCTCGGGCGCGGCGGAGGCCTCGGCCAAGTCGGCCTCGGACGCCTCCTTGCGCTCGAGCAGTTCGGCGCTGCGTTTCTCGGCGGTTTCGAGACGGTGGCGCCAGCCGCTGATTTCCTTGGTGATTTCCTGCGCGCGGCGCGTGCGCGCCTCGCCTTCGCGGCGCAGTTCGTCATGGGCGGACCGCTTGGCCATCATGGTCATGCGCGCGGCCTCGACCGTCATCTTGACATCCTCGACCTCGGCACGCGCCGCATCGAGATCGCCCAGATCCTTCACCCCCTTCTCGGCCTCGGCCAGTTGCTTGCGCGCGGCCAGAGCCTCTTCCTCGTGGCGGGTGACGGCGAGGCCCATCGATTCCAGCTTGGACTGGGCGAGGTTGCGATCCGCCTCGGCGCGGCTGAGGGCGCGGTTGGCCTGGTTCATCTCGGCATCGGCGGCGCGGCGATCCTCGCGCGCCTTGCGGTCGGCCTCGGTCAGGTCGGCGAGCTTTTGCCGCAGGGCTTCGTGCGCGCGGGCGGCGCCATCGGCGCGGGCCGTGGCATGGGCCAGCTGCTGCTTGAGCTCTTCGAGCCGGTTCAATTGTTGCAAGCGCAGGGCCGCCGCCGAGGGCGCATCCTCGGCCCAGGCGCGGTAGCCGTCCCAGCGCCACAGGTCGCCCTCGGTCGTGACAAGGCGCTGGCCGGGTTTGAGCTGCGTCTGAAGGCGGGGGCCGTCCTCGGGATCGACCAGACCGATCTGCGACATGCGGCGGGCCAGCACCTCGGGCACGGTGACATGCGCCGACAGGGCGCTTACGCCGTCCGGCAGGGTCTGCGACGTGCCATAGCCGGGCAGGAGCGCCCAGCCGGTAGGCCCATCAGCCTCGACCTGCGGGGCGCGCAGATCGTCGGCCAGTGCCGCACCGAGCGCCTTTTCATACCCCGGCGCCACCTGCAGCATGTCGAGGATCTGCCCGCCCTCGGCGGTGTCGCGCTCGACCAGCTTGGCCAGTGCCGTGACCTCGGCCGAGAGCGCGTTGACCTCGCCCTCGGCCTCGGACCGCTCGGACCGTGCCGTGGCCTCGCGCGTCTGGGTTTCCGCGCGGGCCTCGTCGGCGGCGTTGAGCGCGTCTTCGGCGGCCTTGGCCTTGGCAACGGCGGCCTTCTCGGCGGCCTGCGCAACCTCGAAATCATGGCCCGCCTTGGCGAGCGCCTCTTTCGCGGTGGCGGCGGCATCGCGGGCGCGGGCGGCCTCGGCCTCGCTTTTCTCGAGCGTCTTGCGGCTGTCTTCCAGCAGGCGCTGCGCGGATTGGTGGCGCGCGGCCAGCCGGGCCACGTCCTCGGTCAGCTGGCTGAGCTGGGTCTCGCGATCCTGCAGGATCTGCGCGGCCTCGCGCGACTCTGCGGCCGCGGCGGCCAGCCGGTCGTCATGCCCATCGCCGGCCTTTTCCAGCTCGCGCGCCTCCCATTCCAGCCGCTCGATGGTTTCGCCGGCGTCCCGGTTGAGACCGGACTCGCGCTCGATGTCGCGGGTCAGTTGCTCGATCCGGTTCTGCAGGGTTTCGATGCGGGCGCGGGCGTTTTCCTCCTGCTCGTTGAGGGTGTCGCGCTGCACCTGGAGCCGCTGCAGGATGGCGGCGGCGATCGCCTCTTCCTCGCGCAGGGGCGGCAGGGCGTCGTCGGCCTTGGCGCGGGCCTTGGCGGCGTCGCGCGCGGCGGCCTCGGCGCGGGCCGCGGAGGTGGTGCGCTCGCGAAGCTCGTCTTCGGCGCGGGCGCGGGCCTCGTCGGCCTCTTTCCAGCGGCGATAGAGCAACAGCCCCTCGGCCTGCCGCAGGTCTTCGCCGATGGCGCGGTAGCGCGCGGCCTGCCTGGCCTGCCGGGCCAGCTGCGCCAGTTGCCCGGCCAGTTGTTCGATCACGTCATCCACCCGCGCAAGGTTCTGTTCCGCGCCCTTGAGCTTCAACTCGGCCTCGTGCCGGCGCTGGTAGAGACCGGAAATCCCGGCCGCTTCTTCCAGGATCCGGCGGCGCGATTTCGGCTTGGCGTTGATGAGTTCGGAAATCTGCCCCTGCCGCACCAGCGCCGGGGAATGCGCGCCGGTCGAGGCATCGGCAAAGAGCATCTGCACGTCGCGGGCGCGCACGTCCTTGCCGTTGACCTTGTAGGCGCTACCCACGTCGCGGGTGATGCGGCGGACGATGTCCAGGTGATCGCTGTCGTTGAAGCCCGACGGCGCCAGCCGGTCGGAATTGTCGATATGGATCGAGACCTCGGCGAAATTGCGCGCCGCGCGCGAGGCGGTGCCGGCGAAGATCACGTCCTCCATCCCGCCGCCGCGCATCGCGGTCGGGCGGTTCTCGCCCATCACCCAGCGCAGCGCCTCCAGCAGGTTCGACTTGCCGCAGCCGTTCGGCCCCACGACCCCGGTCAGACCGTCCGCGATATGCAGGTCGGTTGGATCGACGAAGCTTTTGAAGCCGGTCAGTCTGAGCTTGGAGAACTGCAAGGGCACCTCGGGCCGCTGATTCCGTGAGTTTGGAAAATGTGGGGCCGGGGTGCATGGCCTGTCAACGACAAACCCCATGATATGGGCCCAATCGGGCAGTTATCCACAAGATATATGCAATAATCCGCCCATTCACCTCTTGGCACCCATGCCGCAGACGGGCCAGGGGCGGTCGGAATCGACCTTGACGCATCGGGGACGTGCGGTCATACCAAGGGCTGCATGGTTCCCATTCGAGGTGCAAAGCACCGGGGATGAAACAGGGAATGACGTGACGGCGGACCCATTTCGGGCGCCCATGCGTCAGCCGCCCCCGCGACTGTAAGCGGAGAGCGCGCGCCGACACGCCACTGGAATTGTCCGGGAAGGCCGGCGCCCGCAACGACCCGCGAGCCAGGAGACCGGCCATGCGTCGGGCGATGTATCGCCCGGTTCAGACAACAACGGACGGGGTGTGCCGTTGAGGGACCGACACCGGGCGCGTCGCGCCGGCCGGGCCTCTGACGATACCCCCCCCTTAAACACCGCAACCCGAGGGGGACAGACATGAAGAAAATTCTTGCCATCGCCGCGGCGGCCAGCCTGGCATCGCCCGCATTCGCGCACCATCCGCTGGCCGGCCAGCCGATGGAAACCTTCGGCCACGGGCTTCTGTCCGGGGTGGGCCACCCTGTGCTGGGCTTCGACCACCTGTTCTTCGTGATCGCGATGGGCATCGCCGCGCTGTTCACGGCACATCGCTTCGCCGCGCCGGGCGCTTACATCGCCGCCATGCTGGCGGGCTGCGGGCTGATGTATGCGGGCATCGCGATGCCGGTGCAGGAGGCCGTGATCGTCCTGTCGCTGCTGGTCATGGGCGGCGTCGTCCTGTCGGGCCGCGCGCTTGGCGCGGGCACGGCCATCGCGCTTTTCGCCGGGTTCGGCCTGTTCCACGGCGCGGCCTTTGGCGGCAGCATCGCTGGCCAGGAAGGCGGCGTGGGCGCGGGTGTCCTGGTGGGCTACCTGATCGGGCTGGGCGTGATCCAATACGCCATCGCGATCGCCGCCGGCTGGGTCGCCGAGAAGGTGCTGGGCGCCACCGAGGCCAGCGCGATCAACGCGCGACTGGTGGGTGCGATGATCGCCGGGGTCGGTGTTTTCCTGAGCCTGGAGATGATCGAAGGCCCGCTGCTGGCAGCGATCTCGGGCTGATCCGGTTGCATTCCCAAGGGCGGCCCGTATGCGGGGCCGCCCTTTTCTTTGCCCGCTTCTGAACCTGACGGAAGGTGCCGCCATGCTGCAAAGCAAGATTCCCGCCACGGTCGTGACCGGCTTTCTGGGGGCCGGAAAGACGACCCTGATCCGGCACATGCTGGAAAACGCCAACGGCAAGCGCATCGCGCTGATCATCAACGAATTCGGCGATCTGGGCGTTGATGGCGGCATCCTGACGGGCTGTGGCATCGAGGGCTGTGCCGAGGACGATGTGATGGAACTGTCGAACGGTTGCATCTGCTGCACCGTGGTCGAGGATTTCATCCCCACCATGCAGAAGTTGCTGGAGCGCGAGAAGGCGCCCGACCATATCGTGATCGAAACCAGCGGGCTGGCCCTGCCCCAGCCGCTGGTGCGCGCCTTCAACTGGCCCGAGATCGCCACCCGAGTCACGGTCGATGGCGTGGTCACGGTGGTCGACGGCAAGGCCGTGGCCGAGGGCCGCTTCGCCCATGACGTGGCCGCTGTCGATGCCCAGCGCGCGCGGGACGAGAACCTGGATCACGAAACGCCGCTCTCCGAGCTGTTCGCCGACCAGGTGGCCTGTGCCGACATGATCGTTGTCAACAAGGCCGATCTTCTGGGCGAGGCCGAGACCGGCGCATTGGTGGACCGGCTGACCGCCGAAAGCCGCGACGGCGTGCAGGTGGTCAAGTCGGTCATGGGCGCGCTGCCGGTGGATGTGCTGCTGGGGCAAGGCGTGGGCGCCGAGGGCGACATGGACGCCCGCCAC
>JAASSQ010000019.1 GCA_021767845.1 Roseovarius sp.
CATTCCATCGTGCCGACCGATATCCTGCGGCGACTGACCTCGGAGAATGCCGATACGCTGACCCGGCGCGAGCATGAGATCCTGGCGCTGCTGGTGGACGGGCTGACCAATTTCCAGATCTCGGCCCGGCTGGGGCTGAGCGAGAACACCGTCAAGTATTACCTCAAGGCGATCTATCAGAAGCTTGAGGTGAATTCCCGTGGTGCGGCGATCGCCAAATACGTGGCCGGCACCTATTGACGCAGGTGTTAACGGGCGCGGCTGTGGCTTGCCGACGGGGTTGACGGGCGGCTTGCGTGTGCGGGCGGCAAAATTCCGATAGATTTAGACGGGTAAATGTCGGTTATGGGTTGACACCGGGCCGTTCAGGCAAATTTTAAGGGGGAACCGGCCCGACGCATCCGAACGGTGCGCGCGAAGCCGGGCTGACAGGGGCGGGACGAGTGCAGGGCTGACGCTGGTGCGGCACATCCGCTATCGAAACGCGTGACGAACGTTTAGAACGGGGCGGAGATGAGCGACGGCGGCAGTCTATTACCCATCATTGCGGCGCTTCCCTTTCTGGGGGCGTTGATACCGGGCCTGATGATCCGGGCCGGGCGAACCGCCTGTGCGAGTTTCACCGCCGTGCCGACCATCGCCGCGCTGGTGATGCTGGGCACGCTGACGCCGGCGGTGCTGCGCGGCGAGGTGATCACGGCCGAGATCATGTGGCTGCCACAGCTGGGGCTTGAGGCGAGCTTTTTCCTGGACGGCCTTGGCCTTCTGTTCGCGGGCATGATCCTGGGCGTGGGCCTTCTGATCACGCTTTATGCGCGGTTCTACCTGTCGGGCGAAGACCCGATGGGCCAGTTCTATACCTATCTGCTGCTGTTCCAGGGCGCGATGCTGGGTATCGTTCTGTCCGACAACATCCTGCTTTTGCTGATTTTCTGGGAGCTGACGAGCCTGTCGTCCTTCCTGCTGATCGGCTACTGGAAGCACCTGCCCGAGGGCCGGCAGGGCGCGCGGATGGCGCTGGCCGTGACCGGCGCGGGCGGGCTGGCGATGATCGCCGGGATGCTGATCCTGGGCAATATCGCGGGCAGTTACAACCTGACCGACATCCTGGCGCAGGGCGAGGCGATCCGGGCGTCGGAGTGGTATCTGCCGGCGCTGATCCTGATCCTGCTGGGGGCCTTCACCAAGTCGGCGCAGTTCCCGTTCCATTTCTGGTTGCCGCACGCGATGGCCGCGCCGACGCCGGTGTCGGCCTATCTGCATTCGGCGACGATGGTGAAGGCGGGCGTGTTCCTGATGGCGCGCATGTGGCCGGTGCTGTCGGGAACGCCGGAATGGTTCTACATCGTGGCCACGGTGGGCCTGATCACCATGGTGCTGGGCGCGGTGATCGCGCTGTTCAAGGATGATCTGAAGGCGCTGCTGGCGTTTTCCACGGTGTCGCACCTGGGCCTGCTGACCATGCTCTTGGGTTTTGGCACGGAAAAGGCCGCGATCGCGGCGGTGTTTCACATCATCAACCACCTGACCTTCAAGGCGGCCTTGTTCATGACCGCGGGCATTGTCGATCACGAGGCGCATACCCGCGACATCAAGCGCCTTGGCGGCCTGGCGAAACTGATGCCGGTGACGGCGGTGATCGCCACGATCACTGCGCTGTCGATGGCCGGGATCGCGCCCTTCAACGGCTTTATTTCCAAGGAAAAGATGCTGGAAGAGGCGGTGCATACCGTGTGGTGGGAAAACCCGTGGATCGTGCCCGCGCTGGCGACGCTGGGGGCGGTGTTCTCGGTCGCTTATTCGTTGCGCTTCATCTTCCACGTCTTCGGCGGCCCGGTGCGCGACGACTACCCGGCCAAGCCGCATGATCCGCCCTTCGGCATGTGGGCGGCCCCTGCGCTGCTGACGGTGCTGGTGGTGGTGATCGGCGTGATGCCGTTTTTGGCTGAGCCGGTGGTCAACATGGCCGCGACGGCCGTCACCGGTCAGGAGACCAACGCCTATCTGAAGCTGTGGCACGGGCTGACGCCGGCGCTTTACCTGTCGGTGGTCGCGGTCGTGGGCGGGATCGTGTTGCTGCTGCTGCACCGGCCGCTGGACCGCGCGTGGCTGGCTGCCCCGCGCCCCGAGGCCAAGGCGATTTTCGAGGCGCTGGTCGAAGGTGTCGCGGCGCTGTCGCGTGGGCTGGCCGAGGGGCTGCATAACGGCGCGATCAGCCGTTACCTGGCGATCTTCGTGGCGGCTACGGTGGCGCTTGGATACCTTGCGTTCACCAGTGGCACGATGAGCCCGCCCACCCGCGAGATGCTGCCGATCCCGCCGGTGGCGGCGGCGGGGTGGCTGCTGCTGATCGGGGCCACGGGGCTGGTGGTGGTCAACCACCACAGCCGGTTCCGCGCGCTGGTCCTGATCGGGGTGATCGGGCTGATGATTTCCAGCGGCTTCGTCTACCTGTCGGCGCCCGACCTTGCGCTGACGCAGATCTCGGTCGAGACGGTCACGATCATGCTGCTGCTGCTGGCGCTGTATTTCCTGCCCAAGACCACGCCGCGCGAAAGCAGCGCGGGGCGCAAGCTGCGCGACGGGGCGATCGCGGTGGCCGCGGGCGGCGGGGTCGCGGCGCTGGCGATGGCGTTCCTGACGCGGGATTTCTCGTCCATCTCGCAGTTCCACCTGGCCAATTCCTACGAAGGCGGGGGCGGCACCAACGTGGTCAACGTGATCCTGGTCGATTTCCGGGGTTATGACACCTATGGCGAGATCATCGTTCTGGGGATCGCCGGGCTGACCATCTTCGCGCTGATGGAGGCTCTGCTGAACGGCCCGGCGGGGCGCAAGCTGAAGGCCGCGCCGGTGCCGCCCGACCGGTCGCGCGACCGCCATCCGCTGATGATGGTGGTGGCCACGCGCGCGATGATGCCGATCGCGGTGATGGTGGGGATCTACATCTTCCTGCGCGGGCACAACCAGCCGGGCGGCGGCTTCGTGGCCGGGCTGGTGATCTCGATCGCGCTCTTGATGCAATACATGGCCTCGGGCTTTGCCTGGACGCAGAGCCGCCAGCGGATCGAATACCATGCGATGATCGGCTGGGGCGCGGCGATCGCGGGGCTGACCGGCGTCGGCGCATGGCTGGGCGGGGCGCCCTTCCTGACCAGCATCTATGGCTACATCAAGCTGCCCTTCATCGAGAAATTCGGCATCGGCTCGGCCTTTGCCTTTGACCTCGGCGTGTTCCTGACGGTGCTGGGGGCGGTCATGCTGATGCTTTACAGCCTGTCGCGGATCGCGCGCTACGCGGGCGAGACCGTGAACGTGGAACCCATGGATTACGACCCGTCGCTGAAGGTCGAGCAGAACAAGCCGGAGGCTGAGTGACATGGAGATGTTGGTGGCAAGCGCGGTGGGCGTGCTGACGGCGGGCGGGGTCTATCTGATCCTGCGGCTGCGGGCCTTTCCGGTGATCCTGGGGCTGGCGCTGCTGTCCTATGCGGTGAACGTCTTCCTGTTCTCGACCGGCCGGCTGGCGATCGACGCGCCGCCGGTCCTGTCGAAATACGGGGATGCGACCTATTCCGACCCGCTGCCGCAGGCGCTGGTCCTGACGGCGATCGTGATCTCCTTCGGGATGACGGCGGTTCTGGTGATGATCGCGCTCGGGGCCTACCTGGAGGCCGATCACGATCGGATCGACATGACCGACACGGATGACGACAGCGCGGCAGCCGAGAAGGAACGCGAAGCATGAGCCACTGGATTGTCGCCCCGGTCGTGCTGCCGGCGCTGCTGGCGCCAGTCATCGCCTTCGTGATGCGTCATGACATCCCGCTGGCGCGCGCGGCCTCGTTCGCCGGAACCATCGCGCTGGCCGCGATTGCCGTCGGGTTGACGGTGATGGCCGCGGGCGGGGACACCTTTGCCTATGACCTGGGCGGCTGGCCCGCGCCGTTCGGCATCGTGCTGGTGCTGGACCGGCTGTCGGCGGCGATGGTGCTGCTGACCGCGATCCTGGCGCTGATCGTGCTGTTTCACGCGGTGGCGACCGGATGGGATGCGCGCGGGCGGCATTTCCATGCGCTGTTCCAGTTCCAGCTGATGGGCATTTGCGGCGCGTTCCTGACCGGCGATGCCTTCAACCTGTTCGTTTTCTTCGAGGTGTTGCTGATCGCCTCTTACGGGCTGATGATCCACGGGGGCGGGCGCGTCCGGCTGCAGGCGGGGCTGCAATACGTGGTGATGAACCTGGCCGGGTCCACCCTGTTCCTGTTCGCGCTCGGCACGCTTTACGCCTCGACCGGGACGCTGAACATCGCCGATCTGGCCGAGAAGGTGCGCGACTTGCCGGTCGAGGACGCGGCGCTGATCCGCACGGCGGCGATCCTGCTGATGGTGGTCTTTGCCATCAAGGCGGCGCTGTTCCCGGTGCAGTTCTGGCTGCCCGGCACCTATTCCAACGCGCCCGCGCCGGTGGCCGCGCTGTTCGCGATCATGACCAAGGTGGGCGCCTATGCGATCATCCGGGTGCACACGCTGGTCTTCGGGCCGGACGTGGCGGTGACCGAGGGGCTGACGGGCACGTGGCTGATGCCGGCGGCGGTGGCGACGCTGGCCATCGGGGCCGTGGGCGTTCTGGGCGCACGGCGGCTGATGCCGCTGCTGTCCTTCTCGGTCGTGGGGTCGATGGGCACGATGATGCTGGCCGTGGCGGCCTTCACGCCCTATGCCACGACCTCGGCGCTGTATTACCTGCTGCATTCCACCTTCTCGGCGGCGGCGCTGTTCCTGCTGGCCGACCTGGTGGTGGCGCGGCGTCCGGCGGGCGATCTTCTGGCCGCGCGCGCGCCCACGGTGCAGAACGGGCTGTTCGCGGCGCTGTTCTTTGCCGGGGCGATCGGCATGGCCGGGATGCCGCCGTTGAGCGGCTTCCTGGGCAAGCTGATGATCCTCGATGCGCTGAGCGGGACGGTGTGGATGACCACCGCCTGGGTGGCGATCCTGCTTGGATCGCTGTTGATCATCGTGGGGTTCGCGCGGGCGGGCAGCGTGCTGTTCTGGAAATCCACGGCCCTGGCGCCGGCCGAACCGGCACCCGCGCCTGTCGTGCCGGAGGCGGAGACTGAGGCCGCGCCCAATGCCGGGCCGGAGGCCATGCGCCGCCCCGCCAACGCGATGGAGGTGGCGCCCACGCTCGCGGCGCTGGCGATGCTGGTGGTGCTGGCGGCGGCGGCCGGGCCGGTGACCGATTACCTGGAAGCGGCCGCGGGGCAGCTTTATGACAGGTCGGGTTATGTCGAGGCGGTCCTTGGCGGGGCCGGGGAGGTTCAGGAATGATCGCGCGCATCTTTCCCCATCCGTTGCTGAGCGTTGTTCTGGCCGTCGTCTGGCTGGCGCTGGTCAACAAGGTGACGCCCGGAAACGTGCTGCTTGGCGCGATCTTGGGGGTGCTGGTGCCCTTGGTAACGGCGCCCTACTGGCCGCGCCGCGCCCGGATCGGGCACCCCGTCAAGGTGGCCGAATACATCCTTATCGTGCTGTGGGATATCGTGGTGGCCAATGTGCAGGTGGCGGCGATCATCCTGTTCAAGCGCAACCGGAACATCCGCTCGCACTGGATCGCCGTGCCGCTGGAACTGACCTCGCCCGAGGCGATCACGGTGCTGGCCGGCACGATCACCATGACGCCGGGCACCGTTTCGGCCATGCTGTCGGCCGATAGCGGCAGCATCCTGGTGCATTGCCTGGATACCGACGACCCGGAGGCGGTGCGCGACCAGATCAAGACCCGCTATGAACGGCGCCTGAAGGAGATTTTCCAATGACGACCGCCGCCCTGTTCTTTGCCTTCGGCTGTTTCGGGCTGGGCCTGCTGTTCAACCTGTGGCGGATCGCCACCGGGCCGGACGCGGCCGACCGGATCCTTGCGCTGGACACGATGGTCATCAACATCATCGCGCTGCTGATCCTGTATGGCATCTGGAAGGGCACGGCCGTTTATTACGAAGCCTCGATGCTGGTGGCGATGGTCGGCTTCGTGTCCACGGTGGCCTATTGCCGCTTCGTGCTGCGCGGCGACATCATCGAATAGGAGCGACGACGATGGACCTTGTAAGCGACATCCTGATTTCCTTTTTCCTGGTGATCGCCGGTATCTTCGGGCTGGTGGGGTCGTTCGGGATGCTGAAGCTGACCGAGACCTTGCAGCGCCTGCACGCGCCGACCAAGGCGACGACGCTGGGGGTGGGCGGCGTGCTGATCGCCTCGATGCTGTATTTCCTGCTGGAGAAGGGCAGTTTTTCCTTCCACGAGTTGCTGATCACGCTGTTCCTGTTCCTGACCGCGCCGATCAGCGCGCATTTCGTCGCCAAGACCTTCATGCAGGCCAATACACGGCAGGACGATCTGCCGGCCACCGGGCGCGACTACGGCTGGTCGATCTACGAGGATCCGCCCTCGCGCAGCGACGAGGAGTAGGGGGCGCGCCCGTGCGGGCCCGGTCAGTCGCGCCCGCGCATGTGCATGAGGCGGGCAAGCTGCGCCTGTGCCGCGTCCACGTCCGAAAAGACGTAATCCACGTCCGCCACCTGCCTGACGCGGGCTTCATCTGCAGCGCCCGATCCCGCCACGGCGATCAGGGTTTCGGGCGCGCTCAGCCGGATCGACACGCAAAGCCGGGTGAGCGCGGCCAGTCGTTCGGGGCTGCTGAGCGACAGGCCCACAATCTCGGGCCGCGCGGCGGCGATGCGATCGACCAGGTCATTGTGCCCCAGGCCGAGGTGCAGGTCGATGTCCCAGCCCTCGCGGCGGAACAGGTCGGCGGCCATGCTGACACCGATGCCGTGATCCTCGCCCGGCACATTGGCGAAGAGCGCGTGTTTTCGGCTGGCCGATCCCGGTGCGGGATCGCGGCGGGCGGGGCGCAGGGCGCGCAGCATCGCATAGAGATATCCAGACGCGGTGGTGACCTGCGCGAAGGTGACCGCGTCCTCCTCCCACAGGGTGCCGAGGCGGCGGGCGGCGGCGGAGATGTAGCCGAAATAGACATCCCGCGCCGACAGCCCGTCGCGGCGTTCCTGCCGGATCAGGGCCAGCCCCGCATCGGGGTCGTCCGACAGAAGGTGGTCGCAGAAGGCCTTGAGGCGTTCGGGCGGAGCGACATGGGGCAGGGGCGGGTCTTGCGCAAGCGTGAGGCTGGCGGCGCGGGTGATGACGCTGCGGGCGAGATCGTGCAAGATCTCGGGGCTCAACGCGTTCTGCTTGCGTGCAAACAGATCCGAGGTTTGCACGAAAAGGTCCTGATCCAGGATGAAGTTGCCGCGATCATCCATCAGAGTCTCCAAAAGAGCGTGGCGCGTTGCGTCCGGTTCCCGACTAGGAATTAGGCGGGATGCCCTTGAAATCCACAAAAAGCCGGTGCGACCCGGCAAGACGGCGGCCGGGCACCTGGGCAGGCGCGGTATTCCGCCTATCTCACCGGGCATGGCAGGACGGAGGCAGGTGATGAACAGGCGCCCCAAATCCCTATCGGACGGCGTGGCGGTGCCGTCGGGCCGGTTGGCGCGGCTGGTGCGCATGGGCGGCATGGCCGGTGGCATCGCGGGCAGCATGGTCGCCGGGGGACTGAGCCGACTGGCCACGGGCCGCAGGCCGCGCGCGGCGGAATTGATGCTGACCCCGGCCAACGCGCAGCGCGTGGCCCAGGAACTGGCACGGATGCGCGGCGCTGCGATGAAGGTGGGCCAGCTTCTGTCGATGGACGCGGGCGACGTGCTGCCGCCCGAGATCGCCACGATCCTGGATCGACTGCGTGAGGAGGCCGAGCCGATGCCGCCGAAACAGCTGCGCCGCGTGCTGGAGGCCGAATGGGGCGCGGACTGGATCCGGCGCTTTGCCCGGTTCGACGTGCGCCCGATTGCGGCGGCCTCGATCGGGCAGGTGCACCGGGCGCGCACGCGCGACGGTCGCGACCTGGCGATCAAGATCCAGTATCCCGGCATCCGCGATGCCATCGACAGCGACGTGAACAATGTCTGGGGGCTCATGCGCTATTCCGGCGCGGTGCCGCGCGGGCTGGACCTGGCGCCGCTGATGGAGGACGCCAAGCGCCAGTTGCACGAAGAGGCCGATTACCGGCGCGAGGCCGAAGCCTTGCGCCGGTTCGGCGCGTTGCTGGCGGATGACCCGGATTTCAAGGTGCCGCGGGTGCACGAGGAGTTCTGCACCGGCAACGTGCTGGCGATGGAGTACATGGAAAGCCGCCCCCTGACCGATCTTGCAGGCGCTGACCAGGCCATGCGCGACCGGATGGCGGGGGTGCTGATCGAGCTGGTCTTGCGCGAGTTGTTCGTGTTCGGCGCGATGCAGACCGATCCGAATTTCGCCAATTACCGGTTCGAACCGGACACCGGCCAAATCGTGCTGCTGGATTTCGGGGCGGCGCGCTGGTTCGATCCCGAACTGCCGCGCGCGTTGCACCGGCTGATGGTGGCCGGTCTCGAGCGCGACGAGGCGGCGGCGCGGGCCGCGATGGCCGAGGCCGCGCTGTTGCCCGCCGAGGCCCCGGCGCGGCACTGGGAGGTGGTGTCGCGGATGTTCGATCTGGGCATGGAGACCCTGCGGATGGACGCGCCTTTCGATTTCGGGGAAAGTGACCTGGTGCACCGTCTGCGGGACATGGGGCTGGAGATCGGCACGGAGCGCGAGTTCTGGCATGTCCCGGCCACCGACACGCTACTGGTGCAGCGCAAGGTGGCCGGCACCTACCTGATGGCCGCGCGGCTGCGGGCGCGGGTGCGGCTGGACGAGATCGTGGCGCGCTACAGGTAACGCCGGGCACACCCGGCGAACGCAAAACACCCCCGGCCGCAGGGCCGGGGGTGTTGCTTTTTCACGATCCGCTGATTGATCAGAAGTTCAGCGAGATGTCGCGATGCTCGGCGCTGCAGGCGGCCACGAAGAGCGCCTGTTCACGCGGCAGGCGCGGCTGCTGGCGCAGGCCGATCGTGTCGCTGATCGCCTCGTCATAGCGCCGCAGTTCCGGCAGAAGCTCGTCGGCGGCGCGGGTGCGCCAGGCGACCTCGGCCTCGAACAGATCCTGCGCCTCGGCGATGTACTCGGCCGCGCGCTCGGGGTCGGGCGAGCGGTCGTCGATCTCGCGGCGGGCATCGGCCAGCAGGCTGCGGATGTCGTTGGCGCCCTCCACGTCGCCCAGCATCCGCTCGACCTCCTTGAAGCGTTCATCGGCGGCCTCGCCATCCATGTCCGGGGCGTCGGCGGCAAGCTGGTCGATGGGCTCTTCCAGTTCGGCCAGCGCATCGGCGGAGGCGATGATGCCCTGAAGCTCCTGCACGGGCTCGTAGGCCTGGTCCACCGTGCGGCGATACATGCCGCGCGCCCGCCGGTCGGCGGCGGTGATTTGGCCATAGGCCGCCTCGGCCTCGTCCCAGCCTTCGGGGATCTGGTCGAGCAGGGCCTGCCGCTCGGCCTCCATCGCGGCGGCGCGGGCCTGCTGCGCCTCGGTGTCGCCGAAGCCACGGTCGATCGCGGTGCGCAGATCCTCGAGCTCGTCCTCGATGCGGCGCGCGTCGCGTTGCAGGGCGCGGACCTCGGTGTGCAGCGGACGGTAGTCCACGGCCTTCTCGGCCAGCTGCTGCTTGATGTCCTCGATTTCCTGCATCATCGGGAACGCCTCGCGCGCCTTTTCGATGCCATCCTTGAAATCCTCCTGCAGGTCTTCGGGCAGGTAGGAGATATCGAGATTGTCGGCCCGGTCGATCGCCGCCAGGATCTGGTCACCGTTCTTGCCGAATTCCTGCGCGACGTAGTTCTCGACGCAGTATTGCAGGGCCGGGTTGATCGGCGGCGGCGCGGTTTCGGCCGTCAGCGAGCTGCGCATCGGCAGGTAGTTCACCAGCGGCGGATAGGAGGCCACGATCACCAGCGCCAGAAGCTGCAGCGCGATGAAGGGCAGCACGCCGACATAGATCTGGATCGTCTTGACCGCCTTCGAGGCGACGCCGCGCAGGTAGAACAGCGCGAAGCCGAAGGGCGGGGTGAGGAACGATGTCTGGATGTTCAGACCGATCATCACGCCCAGCCACACGGCGGTGACGTTGGCTTCCGGGTCGGCCAGCAGGATCGGCGCGACGATGGGCACCACGACCACGGCGATCTCGATGAAGTCGAGGAAGAAGCCGAGGACGAAGATCACCACCATCACGATGACGAACTTGGTCCAGAACCCGCCGGGCAGCCCTTCGAGGAAGTGCTTGACCATCTCCTCGCCGCCGAAGGCGCGGAACGCCGCGGTCAGCATCGCGGCCCCCAGAAGGATGATGAAGACCAGCGAGGTGGTCTTGGCGGTTTCCACCATCACGCCGCCGAGCGCGCCTTCGGTGACAAAGGCGCGGTAGCCGCTCCAGGCGATCGCCACGACGATCAGCACGACGCCGAAAATGGCCAGGTTTATGCCCAGCAGGTCTTCGGCGCTCTGGATGTTCTGGACGTTGGTGTTGTAGTTCGACAGAACGAAGGCGATGACGGCCAGACCCAGAAGCGCAAGGATCGCCGGGACGAATTGCAGCCGTCCGCCGGGATGCAGCCGGTAACCGGCCATGATGAGCGCGCCCACCGCGCCGATCGCGCCGGCCTGGTTCACGGTGGCGATGCCGCCGATGATCGAGCCCAACACCAGGATGATGAGTGCCAGCGGCGGCACCATCGCGAGCAAGACGCGGCCCGCGAATTCGAGGTTGTAATTGCCCTCGTAGGGCACGGCGGGCGCGTAGCGCGGGCGCACCAGCGCGACCGTGAGGATGAACAGGATGTAGAGCCCGACAAGCACCAGCCCCGGCACCAGCGCGCCGAGGAACATGTCGCCCGCGCTGGTGGAGACCACGCCGTATTCCGACGGCATCATCAGCTCGCCGGTCACTTCCTTGTAGAGATCCTGCCGCGCCTGGCCGGCCTGATCCACGGCCGAAGCCAGCTGGTCGGCCAGGATGATGAGCACGATCGAGGGCGGAATGATCTGCCCCAGCGTCCCCGACGAGGCGATGATGCCCGTGGACAGCGGGTTGGCATAGCCGTTGCGCATCATCGCGGGCAGCGAGATCAGGCCCATCGCCACAACGGTCGCGCCGACGATGCCGGTGGTTGCGGCCAGCAGGGCGCCCACGACGACCACCGAGATCCCCAGGCCGCCCGGGATCGGGCCGAAAAGCTGCGCCATGGTCACAAGCAGGTCCTCGGCGATCTTGGACCGCTGCAGCATGATGCCCATGAAGATGAAGAGCGGGATGGCGATCAGCGTGTCGCGTTCGGGTTCCCAATAGACCCCGCGCAGGTTGGTCACACCGGAACTCAGCCATTGCGACGGCCCGCCGGAGGCGAAATAGGCATCGGTGCTGCCGGTGAACAGATACCCCGCGCCCGCGGCCAGCAGGATCGTGATGATGGCCGAGCCGGGCAGGGCGAAGGCAACCGGGTAACCGGACCCGAGCGCATAGGCCATGATGCCGATAAGCAGAAGAAGGAAAAACAGCTCCATAATGTCGGGCCCTGTCCTTTACATCATCTCGGCGTGCGTCTGGCGCGCGCCGGGTTCGCCGCGCTTGTCGGCGATGGATTCGAAGAATTGGGCGACGAACTGAACCATCATCGTCACCGCGAAGACGCCCAGGAAGCCGGCCATGAAGTACTTGACATACATGCCGAAGCCGGCCTGCGTGACCTCGAACACCAGGATCGGGCCGACGATCACGCTGGAGGACGAGCTGAAGCCAAGGATGAGGATGGTCCAGCACAGACCCATGCCCAGAAGCACCGCGCCCCATGCATTGACCTTGCCCTTGGTCTCGCGCCGCATGCTGGCATAGAACAGATCGACGCGGACATGCCCGTCCTCGAACAGCGTGTAGGCCGAGGCGAACAGGAACAGCGCGCCGTACCAGAAGCGCACCAGGTCGGCCATGAAGGCCTGTTCGTAAGAGAACACGAAGCGACTGAAGACGATCAGCAGCTCGGCAATGACCACCAGAAGCGCCAGCCAGACAAAGCCGAGCGAGCGCGTGACGGCGGCGATCAGGATGCCCAGCACCACCAGCGGCGTGTGGAAATAGAGCCCGCGGAACTGGGCGCGGGCCAGATCGCCTGCCAGGTCGGGGCCGACCATGCCCTCAAGGCTGCCATTCACCCGCAGGAACGAGATGATCGCATCGCCCAGGCCGACCAGCAGCACGACCCAGAAGGCCGCCCTGACGAGAAAGGTGTTGATGGCGCTAACCCGCGCGGCGTCCTGGCGCAGGGTTCGGTCGGGCGTGCGCAGGACCCAGAAGACCGCCAGCAGGGCGGCCAGCCCGTAGATCGCCACCTGCAGCACCGCGGCGGCGCCGCCACCCGCGAGGGCGGAGGCCGCGCCCGGAAAATCGAACCAGAAAGTCAGGATCGCATTCAAGAGAAAGGCGGTCATGCTGCTGAGCATGATCCAGCCGAAAACACGTGTCAGTGGCGCCGGCGCGCCTTGCGACTCGGCCATTCGCAACTCCCCATTCTAAGCCGACGCTGCGTTTAATTGGATCGGGCCGGAGTTGCAATCCGGCCCGACCGCGGCTGGCCCGGTGGCCAACCCTCAGAGGTGAACCGCCCTTAGATGTTCAGGTAGCGGTTGCGCTTGGCGACGTAAGGCGCGTCGCCGTAGTTCGACCAGGCGCCCACGTTGCCGCGCGCCGCCAGGAAGCTGTCCACGATCTCGGCCGCCAGGGCGCTGTGATCGCGGGTTTCCTCGATCACCTCGGTCGCGGCTTCGCCGAAGGCTTCGTAGACATCGTCGTTGAACTCGCGCAGCTCGACGCCGTATTCGTCAACAAGGCGGTTCAGGTAGACACCGTTGTTGTAGTTGGTCTCGGCTGCCTGCATGGCGTTTTCCTCGGCACAGGCCGCGGTGATGATGTTCTTGTCGTTCTCCGACAGTTTCGACCACCACTCGGCGTTCATGCCCATTGCCAGCTGTGCGCCGGGCTCGTGCATGCCGGGCCAGTAGTAATACTGGGCCGCCTCGTAGAGCTTGAGGAAGAAGTCGTTCCAGGGGCCGACCCATTCGGTCGCGTCGATCGCGCCGGAGACGAGGTTCTCGTAGATCTGCCCGCCGGGCAGCGACACCGGCGAGGCGCCGACCTTGGCCATCACGTCGCCGCCCAGGCCGGGAATCCGCATCTTGAGGCCCTTGAGATCCTCGGGCGAGTTGATTTCCTTGTTGAACCAGCCGCCCATCTGCACGCCGGTGTTGCCGCAGGGAATCCCCTTGATCCCGAACTCGGCCCCGATCTTGTCCAGAAGCTCCTGGCCGCCGCCGAATTTCATCCAGGCGTCGATCTCGGTGTAGGTCAGGCCGAAGGGCACGGCGGTGAACGGCGCCCAGCCCGGATGCTTGCCTTTCCAGTAGTAGTCGGCGCCGATATAGGCGTTCGCGTTGCCCGAGGCGACCTCGTCAAAGCTGTCGAATGCGCCCACGCGCTCGCCGGCGGCGAAGTATTCGACCGCGATGCGGCCCTCGGTCAGTTCCTCGATCCGGGCCGCGAGGCGCTGCGCGCTGGTGCCGAGACCGGGGAAGTCACGTCCCCAGGTCGAAACGATAACCATGTCCGTGCGCTCTTGCGCGACGGCCGGCGCCGCCAGCGCGGACGCGGCTGCGCCGCCCGTGGCGACCTTGAGAAACTTGCGTCTTTCCATCATTTATCTCCTCCTGATCCAAACGCCTTTGTGGCGAATGGCTTGCATATTTGATGCGTTTCGCCGCGCGGCCACTTTATTTCTGGTCGCGGCCCTCGTGCTTTTGCAGGATTACGGCTCCGGCATCCAGTGCAAAAGGAACACCCCAGCGTCACGGCGTCAACATTCCAGTCGCGTTTCGCGTCACAAGATGGAATTGGCCGGATCACGGCTGGTGATCGAAGGTGTTTTGCATAAAAAGCGTTCGCCGCGCGGTAATTTCGACCATTTATTGTGCGCTTCATGCGCGCGGCAGGTTCGCCGGGTCAGGGGGCGTGGTGGGCTTCGGCGTTGAAATCACGCCTTTTTCGGCAGTTCCACCGCACCGGACGCCTGCCAACCGGAAATGTCCGGCCCTGCGCCGCCGGGAGATTCGCCGCCGCCACGCGCCGGCCCCGTGCCGGCGCGGTTACTTGCGGAAAATCCGTGTCGAGAGGAACATGTCCTCCAGCGCCTCGATCCGGTCGGTCGCCTGTTCGAGTCGCTGGGTCTGGATGGCGGCGATCAGGGCCTCGACGATCAGGTTGATCGCAAGCGTGGAATCCCAGCTGGACGGCACCTCGACCAGCGCGTTGATGACATGATCGGCGGTTCTGGAGATCGGCGAGCCCCATTGATCGGTGAACAGCACGATAACGACACCGCGCTCCTTTGCGAGGCTGGCCAGCCTTGCCAGATCGGTTTCGTAGCGCCGGATGTCGAAGATCACCAGAACCGAGCACGGCCCCATGTCAATCAGGTATTGCGGCCAGACATTGGGCGATTGCGACAACAGGGTAACGCCGGGGCGGATGATCTGAAGGTGGTTGAAGAAGTAGTCGGCATTCGACCGGGTGATGCGCCCGCCCAGCAGGAATATGCTGCGCTGCGTGTCGGCCAGCACTTCGGCCACGGCATCGAAGGTGGCCGGGTCGAGCCGTTCGATGGTCTGGTTCAGGTTGTCGAACACGGCCTCGGCGAAGTTGCGGAAGGCCGGCGAATCCTTGCGGCCCTGCGGCCAGCCCTCGCGCTTGAGGATGGGTTTCTTGATCTGGGCCGACGCTTCGTCGCGCAGGGCGGCCTGCATCTCGGGGAAGCCATCGAAACCCAGCTTGCGCGCGAGCCGGATCACCGTGGGGGTGGAGACACCCGCCGCCTCGGCTAGCTTGGTGATCGATTGCAGCCCGGACATCGGATAGTCGCGTAGAAGAACGTCGGACAGCAGCCGTTCGGCCGGCGTGAGGGCGCCGGCTTGATCCTTGAGCTTGTCCTTCACGATCTCCGAGCGGCTCACCTGTGCCCCCATTTGAAGCATTTGTTACAGAATAATTCGTGACCGTAGCGCCGTCTACGAAAAATTCTTGACAGCTTTCGGGGGGCTGCCGCTAAAGTCGCGGTGTGAGCAGCAAGACCGCATATCAGATTTTGACGCCGGCCGACGGGCATCCGGCCGAGGTTTTGAATGCCGCGGGGCGGGCGCCGATCTGCCTGGTCTGCGAACATGCCAGCGCGGTGATTCCGCCGTCGCTCGGCACGCTCGGGCTGGCGCCCGAACACCGCTATTCCCACGCGGTCTGGGATCTCGGGGCCGAGGATCTGGCCCGCGACCTGTCGCGCCGGCTGGATGCGCCGCTGGTTCTGGCGCGGGTGTCGCGGCTGGTCCATGATCTCAATCGCCCTCCCGGGGCGCCCGGCGCCGCGCCGGTGCAAAGCGGCGAAATCCCCGTGCCCGGAAACCGCGACCTGTCCGAGGCCGAGCGCGCGGCGCGCATTGCGGAGATCTACGAGCCCTTCCATGCCCGGCTGTCCGAGGTGCTGGACGGGTTCGATGCCCCGCCCGTCCTGGTCACCATTCACAGTTTCACGCCGGTCTGGAACGGCCGGACACGCCGGACCGAGCTGGGCCTTTTGCACGATGCCGATGACCGTCTGGCAAAGGCCATGCTGGCCGAGGCGGATGGATCGCTCGTTACCGAGTTGAACGAACCCTATTCGGCGCAGGACGGCGTGACCCATACGCTTGCGCGCCATGCCACCGCCCGCGGGCTGACCAACGTGATGATCGAGGTCCGCAACGATCTGCTGGACGGGGCGGCCGATGCGGCGCGGATCGGCGCCGTTCTGGAACCGATTCTGGCGGCCGCGCTGAAGACGGAGCACGCCGCCTCATGACGCGCTTCATGCTGGCATATGTCGCGATCGTCGATCCGATGAACCGCTGGATCGGGCGGCTGGTGATGTACGGGATCTTCGTGATGATGGCGATCCTGCTGTGGTCGTCCTTCACCAAGCTGGGCAGCGACCTGGGGCTGGAGATCAACCCGTCGCTCTGGACGCTGGAAATGGCGCAGTTCGCGATGGTCGCCTACTATATCCTTGGCGGCCCCTATTCGATCCAGATGGGCGCGAATGTGCGGATGGACCTGCTGTATGGCGAGTGGAGCCAGCGGCGCAAGGCGCAGGTGGATGCCTTCACCGTGCTGTTCCTGATCGTCTACCTAGTCTTCCTGCTGTGGGGCGGATGGGATAGCCTAATGTATTCCTTCAAATACGGCGGCGAGCGCAGTTCGAGCGTGTGGCGGCCGTATCTGTGGCCCATCAAGTCGATCATGGTGTTCGGCATCTTCCTGATGCTGCTGCAGGCGGTCAGCGAGTTCTTCAAGGACATCCTGCGGCTCTTGGGGCACGACATGGGGCCGAAGGACGTGGACCCGCGCGATCTTGAGACCTCGGACAGCACGGAGACACGGGCCTGATGCCATACGAAGCCATCGCCGCGCTGATGTTCGCCTCCATGATGCTGATGCTGCTGACCGGGCAGCGCGTGTTCGGCGCGATTGGGTTCGTCGCGGTGATGGCGGCGTTCCTTCTGTGGGGGGATCGCGGCGGGTACGACCTGGGCTTCGCGGCGGCGATCAAGCTGATGAAATGGTATCCGCTGCTGACCCTGCCGATGTTCATCTTCATGGGCTACGTGCTGTCCGAAAGCCGGATCGCCGACGACCTTTACCGCATGTTCCATGTCTGGATGGGCGGGCTGTCCGGCGGGCTGGCGGTGGGCACCATCGGGTTGATGGTGCTGATCTCGGCGATGAACGGGCTGTCGGTGGCCGGCATGGCGATCGGGGCGACCATCGCGTTGCCCGAATTGCTGAAGCGCGGATACGACAAGCGCATGGTGACCGGCGTGATCCAGGCCGGGTCGTCCCTTGGTATTCTGGTGCCGCCGTCGGTGGTGCTGGTGCTGTACGCGATGATCGCCCGTCAGCCGGTGGGCCAGCTTTGGCTGGCCGGGGTGCTGCCGGGGCTGATGATGGCGGCGATGTTCGTGCTCTATATCGTGATCCGCTGCCGCCTGAACCCCGCGCTGGGGCCGGTGCTGCCGGCTGCGGAGCGCGACATTCCAATGGCCGAAAAGCTGCGGCTGCTGCGGGCGGGGCTTTTGCCGCTGGTCATCTTCTTCACCATGATGGTGCCGTTCGTGAATGGCTGGACCTCGTTGGTCGAATCCTCGGCCATCGGGGCGCTGGCGGCCTTCGCGGCGGCTGTGCTCAAGGGGCGCATGACCCGGCAGGTCTTTGAAACCTCGGTGCGCAAGACGCTCGGCATCTCGTGCATGTTCATGTGGATCATCCTGGCCGCGCTGGCCTTTGGCGCGGTTTTCGACGGGCTTGGCGCGGTCAAGGCGATCGAGAGCCTCTTTACCGAGAAACTGGGCCTCAGCCCGTGGGTGATCCTGATCCTGATGCAACTGTCCTTCATCGTGATGGGCACGTTTCTGGACGATACCGCGATGCTGGTGATCGTGGCGCCGCTTTACGTGCCGCTGGTCGGGGCGCTCGGTTTCGATCTGATATGGTATGGTGTGCTTTACACGATCACCACGCAGATCGCCTACATGACACCGCCCTTCGGCTATAACCTGTTCCTGATGCGCGCCATGGCACCGCCCGAGATCACGCTGCGCGACATCTACACCTCGATCCTGCCCTTCGTGCTGGTGATGGTGGTGGCGCTGACGACGATCATGGTCTTCCCCGAGATCGCGCTGTGGCTGCCGGGATATGTATATGGAAATTAAAACAAGACCTTGACCAAAAGGCGGACGAGCAAACCCCAACAGAGAGGATGACAAGATGACGACAAGACGCAATTTCCTGAGAACCGCAGGCGTCGCGGGCGCCGCGACCCTGGCCAGCCCCGCGATCGTCAAGGCCCAAAGCCCGATCAAGTGGCGCTTCCAGACCTATGCGGGCAGCGCCCTGGGCGAGCAGGTGACCAAACCGGCCATCGACTACATCAACGCCAACGCCAATGGCGAGCTTGAGATCGAGCTGTTCTATGCCGACCAGATCGTGCCCACGGGCGAGTTGTTCCAGGCGCTTCAGCGCGGCACGATCGACGGGGTCCATTCCGACGACGACTCGATGGCCTCGCCCACGCCGCTGCGCGTGTTCGGCGGGTATTTCCCGTTTGCCACCAAGCATATCCTGGACGTGCCGGTTCTGTTCAACCAGTACGGTCTGGCCGATATATGGCGGGAGGAATACGCCAAGGTCGGCGTGCAATGGCTGTCGGCCGCGGGGCAGGACCCGTGCAACTTCAACACCAAGAAAGAGATCACCTCGGTCGAGGATCTCGACGGGCTGAAGCTTTACACCTTCCCCACGGCGGGCCGGTTCCTTGCCAAGTTCGGTGTCATCCCGGTGAACATTCCCTACGAGGATGCCGAGGTCGCGGTGCAGACCGGCGAGCTGGACGGCATGGCCTGGTCCGGCATCACCGAGGATTACACCGTCGGATGGGCGGACGTGACCGACTATTTCCTGACCAACAACATTTCGGGGGCGTGGATCGGCTCGTGGTTCGCCAACCAGGAAAGGTGGGCCGAACTGCCCGAGCACCTGAAATCCGTGGTCATGGCGGGGATCGAGGCAAGCCACACCTATCGCAACCAGTGGTACTGGGGCGGGGAAGCCGCGCTGCGCGCCAATGGCGAAAAGCTGGAGTTGCGCTCGGTGCCGGCCTCGGAATGGGCCGAGGTGGAAAACGCCGCCAAGGAATTCTGGGACGAGATCGCCCAGGAAGGCGAGGTCCACGAGAAGATCGTCGGCATCTTCCGGGAATACAACTCGGTCATCAACCAGGCCGGCGTGCCCTATAATTTCGAGTGAGCCAGCCCGACACCGCAAAGACCCGGAGCGCCTTGTCCCAAGGCGCTCCTTTCCCCTCATGGAGAGCGTAAATGACCGCCAATCTCAGCTTCGACGCCCTGAAACAGCACGCCGCCTCCGGTGAAATCGACACGGTCCTTGTCTGCCTTGTCGATATGCAGGGCCGGCTCATGGGCAAGCGGTTTCACGTGTCCAACTTCATCGAGTCGGGCCACGAGGAAACGCATTGCTGCAACTACCTTTTGGCGACCGACCTCGAGATGGACACGCCTGACGGCTATGCGGCGACCTCGTGGGAAAAGGGCTATGGCGATTACGTGATGAAACCCGATCTGACCACGCTGCGCCGCCTGCCGTGGCTGGAGGGCACCGCGATGGTGATGTGCGACATCCTCGATCACCA
>JAASSQ010000209.1 GCA_021767845.1 Roseovarius sp.
CGTAAAGCGCCTCGATCGCGGCGCGGCTGTTGGGCATGACGATGGCCACGCTTTCGCCCTTCTGCGCGCCTTGGGCCAGCAGCAGCCCGGCGATCCGGCGGGCGCGGTCGCGCAGCGCGGGCCAGTCGAACGTGTCGCCGGTGTCGGGAAAGACGAAGGCCGGCCCGCCCGCATCGGCGCGCGCGTCCACCCAGTCGCGGACGGTGCCTTGGGGCGGCGCGTCTGGGTGCAGTTTCATTGGCCCGCGTCCGCCCAATACTCGGCGAAGATGTCCTCGACCGAGGGTTCGACGGGGGGGATGGTGCGCACGATCTTGGTGGTCTGCATGAAGTGCCGCCAATGCAGGTTGTCGTCGATGGAGTTGCCCCCCCAGCTTCCGCAGCCCATCGACAGGGAAAACGGCATCGCGTTGTCGAACGACCCGCCGGTGGCGAAGCAATGCGCCTGGTTCACGATCACGCGGCAGGTGGGGATGGTTTCGCCCAGCCGGATCGCGCGGCTGTCATCGGCGCTGTGCAGCCCGATGGAATGGCCCGCGCCCTGGTGGTCGAGGATGCGGGCCGCGATGTCGGTGGCCTCGGTGAAATCGGCGGCCCGGTAGAGCGCCACCACGCGGCTGAGTTTCTCGCCCGAGAGCGGGTGGCCGGGGCCGATGCCCGAGGTCTCCACGGCGATGAAGCGGGTGCCCTCGGGCACGTCCGCCTTGAGGCCGAGCGCCTCGATCATCTTGTCGGCATCCTGGGCGATCACCGAGCGGTTGAGCTTGCCGTCGGGCCAGAGGTTTTCCTCGATCTGCGCCGCGCCGGATTCCGGGATCAGCGCGCCGCCCTGCCGGGCGAGGGCCGCGACAAAGGCGTCGTAGACCGCATCGACCACCACCAGCGCGTTTTCCGAGGAACAGGAGGTGGCGTTGTCGAAGGTCTTGGAGGCGGCGATCTTTTCGGCGGCGGCATCGAGATCGGCGGTTTCATCGACGATCACGGTGACGTTGCCCGCGCCCACGCCGATGGCGGGCGTGCCGCAGGTATAGGCGCGGCGCACGTTGTCCTGGCTGCCGGTGACGACGACCAGATCGGCGGCCTCCAGCATCCGTTGGGTCTTGTCCTTGGAGCCGGGCGGCGGGACCATCTGCACGAGGTCGTGGTCCAGCCCCAGCTTGTCGAACTCGGCATGGATATAGGCGAGCAGCCGTTCGCAGGCGGGCACGCCCTTGGGCGAGGGCGACAGCACGATGGCGTTGCCGCATTTGAGCGCGTTGATGATATTGTTGGCGGGCGTCGCGGCGGGGTTCGTGGAGGGCACCACGGCGCCGATCACCCCGATGGGGCGGGCGATCTCGGTCAGGCCCGTGTCGGGGTCGTCGCGGATGATGCCGTGGGTTTTCACCCCGGCGATGTCGCGCATCAGGCCGAGCGTCTTGCGGTGGTTCTTGGTGATCTTGTCGGCCACGTTGCCGAGGCCGGTGGTTTCGACCGACAGTTCGGCCAGGGCGCGGTTGCGGCCCGGTTCCATGATCGCCCAGGCGGCGGCCTGTGCGGCGCGGTCGTAGCGGGTTTGCGTGGCGCCGTCCTCGAAGGCGGCTTGCGCGGCGCGGGCGCGGGCCATGATGTGATCCACGGCGGTCAGGTCATCGGGCGCGTTCATGTCGGGGTTTCCTTGGTCCGGTCGGACAGGGCGGGCGGGCCGCCCTGTCGCATGGGTTTGCGGTTGATGCCGGGCGGCGCCTTTACAACCCGGCCAGCAGCTCTTCGAGTGTGGCCTGACGGGCCTGCCACATCTCGATCACCTCGTCGCGGGTCATGACATGCATGGGCGAGCCGCCGGCCTTCATCTTGCCCTTGACGCGGTCGTTCTCGAACATGGCGGGCACCTTTTCGGCCAGCACGTCGATCACCTCCTGCGGGGTGCCCTTGGGCACCATGACGCCGCGGAAATTCACGCTGGCATTGTCGATGTCGAAGCCCTGTTCGGCCATTGTGGGCACGTCGGGCAGGAAATCGCTGCGGTCCAGGTCGAAGACGCCGAGGATCTTGACGTTGCCCGCCTCGCGGGCGCGGAAGGCATCGGAGAGGTTGTTGACCCCGCCCATCACCTCGCCTGCGATCACGGCCTTCATGGCGCCCGCGCCGCCCTTGTTGTTGGGGATGTAGGCGAGTTTGACGCCCGCGGCCTTTTCGAGCTGGAGCGCGGCGATGTGGTGGCCGACGAACAGCCCGGCGCCCGAGAAGGTGAGCTTGCCGGGGTTCTCCTTGGCCCAGTTGACCACGTCCTCCATCGTGTCGAACTCGCTGTCGGCGCCGACCACGAAGACCGCCGGATCGGCGCCCCAGTTGGCGATCGGCTCGAAGCTGTCGGTGCTGTATTCCACGCCGCCCTCGATCGACTGGGCGATGAAATGCGGCACGTTGTAGGCCCCGAGCGTGTAGCCGTCGGCATCGGCCTGCGTCGCCAGCCAGTTCCAGCCGACGCGGCCGCCCGCGCCGGGCTTGTTGACGATGGCGATGGGCTGTCCGAGGGCATCCTCGTTGCCCGCGGTCATGGTCACGATGCGCGCCTGGAAATCGGTCGCGCCGCCGGCGCCGTAGCTGACCATCATCATCAGCGGCCGGTCGGGGTAGTCCTGCGCCATCGCGGGCGCCGTCAGGGTCAATAGGGCCGTCGCCAGCCCCGCCAGAAGTTTCTTCATGGTCTTTCTCCTCCCTAGGGTTTCGGTTGGCCGGTTGGCTCCGGCTTATTGGAACAGCACCTCTCTGGGCGTGAATACGTTGAGCACCCCGGCGAAGAGGCCATACATGACGCCGAGGAAGCCGAGGGTGATGGCGGCGCGCTTGATCCAGCTTTTCGCCTCGGAATGGGGGGCGGGGTCGTAGAGCGACAGCAGGATGAAAAAGGCGAGGGTGCCGGCGGTGTAGAAGCCGAGCGCCCGCGCCGCCCAGAACACGTAGATCAGCAGGACCAGCAGGCCCGGCGCGATGTTGATGAAGATCCGGCGGCTGATGCCGTCGCCCACCCGCGACCAGCCCAGAACCGCCTTGCCGAAGGTCCAGAGGGCCAGCACGACGAAGACGGTCGAGATCAGCCGCGGAAAGAGGAACGCCTGCGCGGGTTGCTGGGTGTAGCTGATCCAGCAGACCCAGATGCCCACGGCGGCGACGATGCCGGAGGGGACGACGTGTTGCCAGCGGCTCATGCCAGGGCCTCCTCGTCCTTGCGGTCGATGCGGCGCTGGCGGATCTCCATCCAGGCGGAGTAGATGACCGAGGCCAGCACGATGCCGATCAGCGCCAGGTTCAGCGCGCCGCCGAAGAAATAGGTCAGCCGGCCGGTGGTGGCGTCGGCGATCATCGAGCCCTGGATGAAGTTCGCCTCGGCGATCGGGCCGAGGATCAGGCCCAGCACCAGCGGCGCGGCGGCAAATCCGAACCGTTCGAGGAAATACATCCCCACCCCGAGCGCGGCCATGACATAGACATCGCCCATCGAGTTCTGCACCGAGTAGGAGCCGAACACCGCCAGCCCCAGCACCAGCGCGGCCATGACCGATTGCGGCACCTGCGCCACGCGCGCGGCCAACCCCGCCACGTATAGCCCGAAGATGCACATCAGGATCTGGCCGACCAGCATCGAGTTGATGAAGGTCCAGGCCACGTCGGGGTGATTGTCGAAGAGGTCCGAGCCGGGGAAGATCCCGTGGATCAGGAGCCCGCCCAGAAGCACCGCCGCGGTGGGGCTGCCGGGCACCGACAGCGTGAGCAGCGGCACGAGCGAGGGGCCGACCATCGCGTTGTTGGCGCTTTCGGCGGCGATCACGCCTTCGGAATGGCCGGTGCCGAATTTCCTGCGCTCGGAGCTGAATTTCCTGGCCTGGTCATAGGCGACAAGCCCCGCGATCTGCCCGCCGACGCCGGGAATGAGGCCGATGAACGACCCGATCCCGGTGCCGAGGATCAGCGACTTGTAGCGGCGCAGGGTTTCGCCGATCGCCTTGCGGATCGGGTGGCGTTGCACGGCCAGCACCTCGGCGCCAGAGGGTTCGCGGCCGCGGGCGAACATGGTCAGCACCTGCGGAATGGCAAAGAGGCCGATCAGCGCGGGGATGATGTTGATGCCGCCCGACAGCTCGGGATGGAAGATGAACCGCTGCGCGCCCATGATGTCGTCGAAGCCGATGGTGGCCAGCCACATGCCGATGCAGCCCGACAGAAGCCCCTTGACCACCGAGTTGCTGTCCAGCGTGCCGATCACCGTCACGCCCAGAATGGCCAGCCAGAACAGGTGCGACGGCCCGAAGGCCAGCGCCCATTGCGCCAGCACGGGGGTAAGGAAGATCAGCAGGAACACCCCGAACACGCCGCCCACGGCGGAGGCGAGGAAGGACAGTTGCAGCGCCTCGGCGCCGCGGCCCTGCTTGGCCATCGTGTGCCCGTCGAGCGTGGTGGCGATGTTGGCCGGGGCGCCGGGGATCTTGAGCAGGATCGCGCTGACCGCGCCGCCCGCCACCGTCGAGGTATAGGCCGCCCCCAGCAGGATCAGGCCCTGCGCCGCCTCGAGTTGGAAGGTGAAGGGAATGAGCAGCGCCACCGCCATCGTGGGCGACAGGCCGGGCGTGGCCCCGAGGATCAGACCGCCGATCGTGCCGATGAGCAGCAACATGAACGAGACCGGCTGAAAGACCTCGCCGAAATAGCCGATGAATTCCAAGAAGCGCCCCTCCCTTGGCTCTTCCCTGCCGTTACCCGGCGTTTGACAGATCAGGCTAAGCCATGAAAATAGTAATGCAAATGTTTTCATAAACGGCCGCATATGCGGAGTGCAAATGGCTGATAGAAAAGATAAAAAGGTCGATATCGTGGCGGTGGCGAATGCCGCGAAGGTGTCGCCCTCGACGGTGTCGCGGGCGTTCAATCACCCCGATCTGGTCAGCCCCGCGACCCGCAAGAGAATCAACCGCGCGGTTGAGCGGCTGGGGTATATCCGCAACCGGGCCGCGCAGGCGATCCACGGGCGGCGCAATGCCACGATCGGGCTGATCGTGCCGACGATCAATCACGCGATCTTCGCCGAGGTGATCCAGTCCTTCTCGGATGCGATCGATGCGGCGGGCTTTACCCTGCTGATCGCGTCGCATGGCTATGCGCTGGAGCGCGAATACGACATGATCCGCAAGCTGATGGAACACCGGGTGGACGGGATCGCGCTGGTGGGGCTGGAGCATTCCGACGCCACGATGCGCCTGTTGCGGCGGCAGGACACGCCCTGCATCGCGATCTGGAGCTATTCGGACGATGCCGACATGGCCTGTGTGGGCGCCGACAATCAATCACGCGATCTTCGCCGAGGTGATCCAGTCCTTC
>JAASSQ010000210.1 GCA_021767845.1 Roseovarius sp.
CGAGGTCTTCGTTGAACGGGCCGGTGACCTGAGTAATGCTGTCTTGTCTGGTCATGTGTTTTCCTCTGGATCGAGTTTGATAAGTGGGGCGTGCCCGGCGACCGTATCGCCGGGTGCACAATAGATTTCTGTCACCACGCCCGCGACCGGCGCGGGCAGGCTTTGCAGCAGCTTCATGGCTTCCAGAACCACCAGCGTGTCGCCGGCTTTGACGCGATCGCCGAGTGCGACACGCACCTCGGCAACGGCGCCGGGCATGGGTGCGGACATCAGGTCAGCGCCGCCAGATCCACCGGTGGCACGTTGCAGATGCTGGTCTTCCAGCGTGCGCAGGTCTGTCGCGGTCATTCCGGCAGGGGTTTGCAGGTGCACCCGCCAGTGACTCGACGCGCGCGCGACATAGGCGGTGCGCGAAAACGGAACCCCGTCGATGCGTCCGCTCAGACGGCATCCTGTTAAAGCGGCACTCTCGACCGTGATGGTCTGGCCGTCCGGCTGAATGGCAGTCAACCCCGACCCGGAGCCGTTCATGCGGATCGGTTCGTCTTTGGTTGTGTCCCAATAGAAGGCCGCGCCGGACTGTCTCGCAGGGGCTGTGAGTCGCCATGACCCCAGGCTTTCCCAGGGCGACGCGCCCGCCGGCACGAGACGCAGATGCAGCGCCATCGCGGCAAAGGCCATGTCCCGGGGATCAGCGGACGGTTCAGTCCAGCCGCCTGGAAACATCTCGGGCAGGCCCGAGGTATGGTGACGGAACGCCGCAAAATCCGGGTGTGCCAGTAGCGCGCGTTGATAGGCCAGGTTCAGGCCGACGCCGCCGACGGCAAAGGCATCCATCGCGGCAACCGCCTGACGGATCGCCCCAGCCCGGTCCGGCGCATGGACGATCAGCTTGGCAATCATCGAATCGTAATGGTGGCTGACGACCGAGCCTGCCTCGACCCCGGTATCGAGCCGCACGCCCGCGGGCGGAGCCCAAAGGGTGATCTGGCCTGTCTCGGGGCGGAAGTTCTCGGCCGGGTTTTCGGCGGCGATGCGGATTTCAATGGCGTGCCCGTCGAATTTCACATCCGATTGCGCCAGTGTCAGTGGCTCGCCCCGCGCGATGCGCAACTGCCATTCAACCAGGTCGATGCCGGTGATCGCCTCGGTCACGGGGTGTTCGACCTGCAACCGGGTGTTCATTTCAAGAAAGTAATATTCGCCACGGGCCGGATCAAAGAGGTATTCCACCGTCCCGGCCGAGCGATAGCCGATCGCCTGCGCCAGCCGCACAGCCGCCGCGCGCATGTCGTCGCGCAATGCCTCGGGCAGATCCGCCGCGGGGGCCTCTTCGATCAGCTTCTGGTGGTTGCGCTGAAGCGAACAGTCGCGGTCGCCAAGATGCAGCGCGGTGCCGTGAGTATCGCTCAGCACCTGCACCTCGACGTGGCGGGCGCGGGGCGCGTAGCGTTCAAGGAACACCGCCGGATCGCCAAAGGCCCCCTGGGCCTCGGCCCGGGCGGATGCAATCGCTTCGGGTGCCTCGCCCAGATCGGTGACAAGCCGCATCCCGCGCCCGCCGCCGCCTGCGCTGGCCTTGACCAGAAAGGGGGTGCCAAGCGCCTCGGCCTCTTTCAGCAGGCGCGCGTCGGACTGATCTTCGCCGCGATTACCGGGCAGCACGGGCACGCCTGCCGCTTCGGCGGCTGCCTTGGCTTCGATCTTGGACCCCATCCGTGCGATGGCGTCGGGTTTCGGCCCGATGAACACAAGGCCAGCCGCCTCGACCGCCGCCGCGAAATCGGCGTTTTCCGACAAGAAGCCATAGCCCGGATGCACCGCCCCCGCGCCGGTCGCGCGTGCGGCATCCAGAATGGCCCCGACGTTCAGATAGCTTTCCGAAGGGGCCGCCCCGCCGATGCAGACGGCATGATCGGCCTCGTGCACGAAGGGCGCGTCGCGGTCGGCCTCTGAAAACACAGCCACGCTTTCCAGACCCAACTTGCGGCATCCGCGCTGAATACGGCGGGCGATCTCGCCACGGTTGGCGATCAGGACTCGGGTGAAGCTCATTTCACCCGCCATGACGGGATGGCTTTGTTGATAAAGCTGTTGATCCCCTCGATTCCTTCCTCCGTCTCCCAGGCATCGGCCAGTCGGTCGGCGGTGAAGATCATATTGGTCTCCAGATCGTGGGACGCGACGTAGGCGATCAGCGCCTTGGTGTCGGACACCGCGCCCGGCGCGGCCTGAAGGTGATTATGGACGGCGCTTTCGGTGGCCGCGTCCAGATCATCGGCGGCCACGACCTCGGTCAACAGACCGATCCGTTCGGCGCGCGTACTGTCGAACAAAGCGCCCGACAACATGGTTTCGCGCGAATGCACCTTGCCGATGTGGGCCACGACATAGGGCGAGATATTCGCGGGCAGCAGGCCCAGTTTCACCTCGGTCAGGCCGAAGCGCGCGCCTTTGGCGCCGATGGTATAGTCGCAGACCGAAATCATGCCGACGCCGCCACCATAGGCCGACCCGTTGATCCGCCCGATCAAGGGCTTGGGCAGCGTGTCAAGACGGCGCAACAGCCGCGCCAGCGTGGCGCTTTGTTCGACCCGCTCGGCGCGGGATTTTTCGACATTCGAGGCGAACCAGTTGAAATCGCCGCCCGCGCAGAAGCTTTTGCCGATGCCGGTCAGGATCACGATGCGCACGCTGTCATCGGCGGCCAGCTTTTCGGCGGCATCGTACAGCTCGGCGATCAGCGTGCCATTCAGGGCGTTGTGTTTGTCCGGACGGTTGAGCGTTACCGTGGTAACTCCGCGCGCGTCGGTTTCGACAAGGATGGTTTCATAGGTCGTGGTCATATTGCCGGCCTCACATTCTGAATACGGGTGTGTGGCGCCCGGCCTCGGGCACCGAAGAGACAATGGCCAGGCACAGGCCCAGGATATCGCGGGTCTGTCCAGGTTCGATCAGCCCGTCATCCCAAAGCCGCGAGGTGGCATAATAGGGATCGGACTGTTCGCCATACTGGGCGCGCACCTGCGCCTCGATCCTGGCCATGTCGGTCTGCATCTTGTCCGGATCGCCCCCTTTCTGGCGGCGCAGTTCCAGCATCACGTTGGTGGCGATGTCGGCGGACATGGTGGCCAGTTCCGCGGTCGGCCAGGCAAAAAGGAAATTCGGCGCGAACCCGCGCCCGCACATGCCGTAATTGCCCGCTCCATAGGAACCACCCAGCAGCACCGACAGGCGCGGCACCTTGGCTACCGACATGGCATAGACCAGCTTGGCGCTGTCCTTGGCGATGCCGCCGCGTTCGGCGTCGGTGCCGACCATGAAGCCCGAGATGTTGTGCAGGAACAAAAGCGGGATGTTGCGTTGATCGCACATCGACACGAACTGCGCGCCCTTCAGCGAACTTTCGGACAAAAGCGCGCCGTTGTTGGCCAGGATGCCAACCCGGTATCCATGGATGCAGGCCGTGCCGCAGACCAGCGTTTCGCCCCAACCGGGTTTGAATTCGCGGAATTCGCCGGCGTCGATCATGCGCAGCAGAACCTCACGCATGTCATAGGGTTCCTTGCGGTCGGCGCTGATGACGCCAAGCAGCTCTTGGGGATCATGCGCGGGCGGCTGTGGCACCTTGTCGGGCTGCATCGGGCGCGACTGGCCAAGCTCGGCCACAATGTCGCGCATCAGCGCCAGCGCGTGGTGCTCGTCCTCGGCTAGATGGTCGGATACGCCGGAAACGCGCGTGTGCATTTCGGCACCGCCCAGTGTTTCGCCATCGACTTCTTCGTTGATCGCCACCTTGACGATCGAGGGCCCGCCCAGATGGATGCGCGCGTTGCCGCGCACCATGATGACCTCATCCGACAGGGCGGGAATATAGGCCCCGCCCGCCGTGCAGCCGCCGAACACGGCCGAGATCTGCGGTAGACCGCTGGCCGACATGTTGGTCTGGCGATAGAAGGAATTGCCGAAATGCCGGGCATCCGGGAAAACCCGGTCCTGTTCCGGCAGATAGGCACCGCCGCAGTCCACCAGATAGAGGCAGGGCAGCCGGTTTTCCGCCGCGATTTCCTGGGCGCGAATGTGTTTCTGCACTGTCTCGTGATAGAATGAACCGCCTTTCACCGTGGCGTCATTGGCGATGATCATGCAGGGCAGGCTGTGGACGATCCCGATGCCCGTGACGATCCCGGCACCGGGAACCTCGCCCCCATACTGGCCATTTGCCGCCAGCGAAGACAGTTCCAGAAAGGCGGTGCCCGGATCCACCAGCAGGTCGATCCGTTCGCGGACCAGGAGCTTACCGCGCTTGCGGTGGCGTTCAACCATGTCGGGGCGCCCGCCCGACGTGGCCTCGGCGATCCGCGCGCGCAGGGTTTCAACCCGTTCGCTTTGCGCCGCGTGGTTGCGGGCGTATACTTCCGATGCGGTCAGAACCGCTGTTTCAAGACGCGCCATGTATCAGATATCCTGTCTTTTGAGTATCCCGTTGAGGAATACATCGGCGTAGGTGCATGACAGCGCCTCTGCGCTGCCGCGGTCCGGATCGAACCATTCAAGCGTGGCGTTGAGCGCACCAATCAACATCAGACGCAGGCGGCGGATGTCCACGTCGCTTTTCAGAGCGCCGACGTTCTGTAACCGGGACAACAGGGCATCCCATTCGGCCTCATAGGCTCCGCGCGTGGGCAGATTGGCATCCCTGACAGATTGCGGCACTTGCCCGAAAATTCGCACATTGGCGGAGGAGTAATCGCACACATCGAGAAGTGCACGCAGATGTGCCCCAATCGCGGCCCTCAGGATGGCTTCGGGGCCGGTGCCTTCCGGCAATTCGGAAACGGCTTCGCGCATGCTCTCGTGAACGACCTGGATGCCTGCATCCAAGACGGCGGCGACGATTTCGTCTTTGGAGCCGAAATGGTAATATATGCTGCCTGCCTTGATCCCTGCGGCCTCGGCGATTTTTCGGAGCGAAACGGACCCGTAGCCTTGTTCGCGGAAAAGCCGCGCGGCAATGTCCAGCACCCCGTCCCGTCCAACCGCGCTGCGCGATGTCTCGTTGACTTTGATTGCCGTGTTTTGTGCCATAGACTTTCGTATCGCCCCAACGCCTAACTAACGCCTGTTAGGTTGATAACGCAAGTGAGTCAATCGTCGTGATCGTGCCAGACTAGAGTTTGCGGAAAATTCCGCATTGGCGACCGCCAAGAGGCCGCCCAGACATTAATGTGCTTGCCCGGACCCCGTCATCGGGTCCGGGCAAATGCCTTAGATCACGAAACCGCCACCGCAGATGACGTGCTGGCCTGAAATGAAGTTCGATTCCGGCGCACAGAACAGATAGAC
>JAASSQ010000211.1 GCA_021767845.1 Roseovarius sp.
ATCATGACGGCTCAGCCGTCGTTGTCGCGGGCATAGACATCCTCGTAGCGGATGATGTCGTCCTCGCCCAGGTAACTGCCGGTCTGCACCTCGATCAGGGTCATGGGCACCTTGCCGGGGTTTTCCATCCGGTGCACGGCGCCAAGCGGGACGTAGACGGACTGGTTCTCGCTCACCAGCGTCACCTCGTCATTGATCGTCACCTTTGCCGTGCCCGAGACCACGACCCAGTGTTCGGCGCGGTGTACATGGCTTTGCAGGCTCAGCGCCGCGCCCGGTTTGACCACGATCCGTTTCACCTGGAACCGGTCCGACAGGGCCAGCGTCTCGAAATAGCCCCAGGGCCGGTGATCGCGCGCAAAGCTGTCCGCCTGCGCGACGCCCCTGGCGCGCAGCGTCTTGACGACCTCGCCCACATCCTGCGTGCGGCTCATGTCGGTGACCAGCACGGCATCCGGCATCGCCACCACCAGCGTATCCTTCAGGCCAAGCCCGACCACCTGCACCCCGTCGCTTTCCGACCGTATCAGGCTGTTTTCACAGTCGATCGCCGTGGCCGGCCCGGCCAGCGACACGCCGTTTTCATCCGCGCCGCTTTCCTGTTTGACCGCGGCCCAGCTTCCAAGGTCCGACCAATGGTGCGCGTAGGGCACGACCGACAGGTTGTCGGCCCGCTCCATCACCGCGAAGTCGATCGAGATGCTGTCCGCCTGCGCCCAGGCCTCGGGGTCGAGCCGCAGAAAGCCGAGATCGGCGCGCGCGGCCTCGACCGCCTGCGCGACGGGCGGCACCAGATCGGGGGCATGGGCGTCGAACGCGGCGATTATGTCTTGCGCGGAAAACAGGAAAATCCCGGCGTTCCACAGGTAATTGGCCGCCTCCAGCATGGTTTGCGCCGTCTGCGCGTCGGGCTTTTCGACGAAGGCCCGCAGCGGCACGGGCGTGCCCGATCCATCGGGTGCCGCGCCAAGCTCAAGGTAGCCATAACCCGTCTCGGGATGCGTCGGCGCGATCCCGAAGGTCACCAGCCGCCCGTCGCGGGCCGCCTCGGCTCCCTTGGCGACGGCGGCGTGAAAGGCGCCGGTGTCCGGGATCACGTGATCTGACGGGGCCACCAGCATCAAAGCCTCGGGATCGGTCGCCGCGACATGCAGCGCGGCGGCCAGAACGGCGGGCGCGGTATTGCGCGCCTCGGGCTCGATCAGCACGGCGCCCGGATCGACGCCCGCCTCCAGCATCTGTTCGGTCACCATGAAGCGGAAATCGGCGTTGCTCACCACCACCGGGTCGGCGAAGGCCACCGCATCATTGCCGCCGCTCAACCGCCGGGCACAGGCCTGTAGCAAGCTTTCCTCGCCGGTGATGCGCACGAATTGCTTGGGATAACCCTTGCGCGACAGCGGCCACAGCCGGGTGCCCGACCCGCCGCACAGAATGACCGGTGTGATAGACTGCATGTTCGTGAAATCCCGTTATGAAAAGGCCACCCCGGTCCGACTGTAGCAGCCTCAGCTTTCGCGCTCCACTGCCGCGACCACGGCGTCCAAAACTTTCTCCAGCACGGCGGGATCGACGGCCTCGGCCATCACGCGGATCAGCGGCTCGGTCCCCGACTTGCGGATCAACAGCCGCCCGTCACCGCCAAGCGCCTTCTCCGCCTTGGCAATCGCCTCCTGCACCTGGTCGGTCTCCAGCGGGGCCTTGCCCGGCTCGTAGCGCACATTGACCAACTTCTGGGGCACCGGGTCGAACACGCGGGCCAAGGCGCTGGCCTTCTGGCCGGTTTCGACCATGCAGGCCAGGAATTGCAGCGCCCCGATCAGCCCGTCGCCGGTGGTGGCGTAATCGGTCATCACGATATGGCCCGACTGCTCCCCGCCAAGCGAATGGCCCCCGGCACGCATCGCCTCCACGACATAACGGTCGCCAACCGCCGTCCGCTTCAGCCCGATGCCCTTGTCCGCCAGATACCGCTCCAGCCCGAGGTTGGACATCACCGTGGCCACCAGCGTATCGCCGGCCAGCCGGCCTTCCTCGTGCCACCGCCCGGCGATCAGGCCCATGATCTGGTCGCCGTCGGCCACCTGCCCTTTCTCGTCGATCAGGACGACCCGGTCGGCATCCCCGTCAAGACAGATCCCCACATCGGCGCGGGTCTCGATGACCTTGCGCACCGCCGTTTCCGGGTGGGTGGAGCCGCAGTTGCGGTTGATGTTCGTCCCGTCGGGCTCGACCCCGAGCGGGATCACCTCGGCGCCCAGTTCCCACAGCACCGCCGGCGCGGTGCGGTAGGCCGCGCCATTGGCGCAATCCACCACGATGCGCAGCCCGTCCAGCCGCCGCCGCGAGGGGAAGGTGGTCTTGGCATATTCCACGTAGCGCCCGCGCGCGTCCTCGAACCGCTTGGCGCGGCCGATATGCTCGGGCGCGCAGGCCTTGATGCCATTGGCCATCAGCGCCTCGATCCCGGCTTCGGCCTCGTCGCTCAGCTTGAACCCGTCGGGTCCGAAGAACTTGATCCCGTTATCCGCAGCCGGGTTGTGGCTGGCCGAGATCATCACGCCGACATCCGCGCGCAGGCCATGCGTCAGATAGCCGATCGCGGGTGTCGGCATCGGCCCCAGCAGGAACACGTTCATGCCCGTCGAGGTGAAGCCAGCCGTCAGCGCGTTCTCGATCATGTAGCCCGACAGCCGCGTGTCCTTGCCGATCACGACGCGATGCTCCTGCTTGTCGCGCCGGAAATAGCGGCCCGCCGCCGCCCCCAGCTTCAGAGCGATTTCGGCGGTCATCGGCCAGCTGTTCGCGCGGCCGCGCACCCCGTCGGTGCCAAAAAGTTTCTCCGACATACCTGTCCATCCTCGCTACGTCCGCCGTCTGGCGGGTTCGTGATTTGGCCCCTCGTTTAACGGCGCGGCAGGCCCCTGTCCAATGCCGCTCGCAGCCCGCCGCCGATGCACGCGCAAGGCGGGTATTCGCGCCACGCCGCGCGCGGCGCGTCGCCGCGCCGATTGACGCAGTCTCGCGCGCCCTGCATTAAGGATGGCGAGCAGTGTGTCGAAAGGTGGCCTGACATGAAAATCGCGATGATCGGGACGGGCTATGTGGGTCTGGTCTCGGGGGTGTGTTTCTCGGATTTCGGGCATGACGTGGTTTGCGTGGACAAGGATCCTGCCAAGATCGACATGCTGGAACGCGGCGAAATCCCGATTTTCGAGCCGGGCCTCGATACCCTCCTGGAAAAGAACGTCGAGGCGGGCCGCCTGTCCTTCACCCTCGATCTGGCCAGCGCGGTCGATGGGGCCGACGCCGTTTTTATCGCCGTCGGCACGCCCACGCGGCGTGGCGACGGTCACGCCGATCTCAGCTACGTCATGGCCGCCGCCGAAGAGGTCGCACGCACCGCCGATCACTACATCGTCATCGTGACCAAATCGACCGTCCCCGTGGGCACCAACCGGCAGGTCAAGCAGGCCGTGAAAAAGGCCAATCCCGATCTGGATTTCGACGTGGCCTCGAACCCCGAATTCCTGCGCGAAGGCGCCGCGATCGAGGATTTCATGAAACCCGACCGCGTCGTCGTGGGCGTCCAGTCCGAGCGCGCGGCCGACGTGATGGCCGATATCTACCGCCCCCTCTACCTGCGCGAATTCCCGATCCTGACCACCGATCTGGAAAGCGCCGAGCTCATCAAATACGCCGCCAACGCGTTCCTCGCGACCAAGATCACCTTCATCAACGAAATCGCCGCGCTGTGCGAACGCACCGGGGCCGACATCAAGCAGGTGGCGCGCGGAATGGGTCTGGATGGACGGATCGGAAACAAGTTCCTCCATGCCGGGCCGGGCTATGGCGGAAGCTGCTTTCCCAAGGACACCCGCGCACTGGCGCGCACCGGGCAGGAACATGGCCTGCCGCTGCATATCACCGAATCCGTCATCGCCGTGAACGAGGACGTGAAACGCCGCATGATCGACAAGCTGCTCGACCTCTGCGACGGCAGCTTCAACGGCAAGACGGTCAGCATCCTCGGCGTGACCTTCAAGCCCAATACCGACGACATGCGCGAGGCCCCGGCGCTGACCATCGTGCCCGCGCTCGTGGGTGGCGGGGCCAAGGTGCGCGTCTGCGATCCGCAGGGCCGGCGCGAGGGCGAACATCTCCTGCCGGGCGTCAACTGGTTCGAAGACCCCTACAAATGCGTGCACAAGACCGACCTTCTGGTGATCCTCACCGAATGGAACGAGTTCCGCGCCCTCGATCTCAAGCGGATCGCGCGCAAGATGACAACGCCGCGCATGGCCGATCTGCGCAACATCTATTCGGTAAAGGATGCCAAGCGCGCCGGGTTCGACGCCTATGAAAGCGTCGGTCGAGCGGGGTTCGTCAAACCGGCCGAAGAGGACCGCAAGACCGCCTGAGCCGGCCTCACCCCTCGCGCAGCCGCCCTTCGACCAGTTGCACCCAGAACGCCGCGCCCGGCACCAGCGCGGCGTCGTTGAAATCGTAATCGCTGGAATGCAGCGGGCGGGCCTGCGCGCCCTCGGTCCCGTTGCCCATCAGCACGAAACAGCCCGGCACGCGTGCGGCCATATGGGCGAAATCCTCGGAGAACAGTTTCGGGGCGCAGGCCCCGTCCACCCCGGCCCCCATCTCCTGCGCTGCCGTCACGGCGGCGGCTACCGGGGCGGCGGCGTTCACGGTGGGCGGAAAGATCGTGTCGTAGCGGGTCGTCCCGGTCACGCCATGCGCCGCGCAGACCCCCTCCACGATCCGTCGCATCGCCGCTTCGATCCGCGCATTGGTCTCGGGCGTCAGCGCGCGGCAATCGCCCCGCAGAACGGCATGTCCGGGCAACACGTTGCGCGCCCCGTCGGTGATAAACTCGGTGATCGACACCACGCCGTTCTGCGCCGGGTCCAGCTTGCGCGAGACGATGGTCTGCACCGCGCCCACGATCTCGGCGCCCACGGTGATCGCATCCGTGCCCATATGGGGCAGGGCGGCATGCCCGCCCCGGCCCGTGATCTCGATCTCGAACAGCGCCTCGCTGGCCGTGATCGGGCCGGGGCGGGTGGCGAAACGGCCCACCGGCTGGCCGGGAACGTTGTGCGCACCGTAAACCTCGTCCACCGCGAAGCGGTCGAACAATCCATCCGTGATCATCGCCGCCGCGCCCTCGCCATGCTCCTCGTTGGGCTGGAAGATGAACACGGCGCGGCCGTTGAAATCCCCGCTCTCGGCCAGGATCTTCGCCGCGCCAAGCGCCATGCTCATATGCCCGTCATGGCCGCAGGCATGCATCCGCCCCGCGGCTTCCGAGGCATGATCC